>JAJAYU010000112.1 GCA_026786125.1 Chamaesiphon sp. | reverse complement strand
GTATGCCGCTCTACTTGCTCCACAATCCACGCAAACTGGGGATTGGTATGAATTTGTTCTACACCGTGCAGATCTCCCGTCCATGCCATTTCAGGATAGTTACGGCGTTCGGCACCAGCTTGTTCTAGTTGGAGTACCGCATCAATTAAACCCTGTTGATGCTGGGACGCATCGGGTAGATCCTCATAATAAATGGCTAGTGGGAAGCAAGTCTCGATCGGCATAACCAGAATTTTAGCGATAGTCTCTCGATCGAGTCTACCAAATTAGCCGCCCATTCTGAACTTCGGACTGAATATCCTTAATCATTTTAATCGCCCGATTGTATCTATCGATCTGCCCGATCGACTGAAATAATTTAGCCGCTTGACGCAGATCAGCCACTGCTTGAGCACGATTTCCAGCGCGTCCGTACATGATCCCCCGATTGAGATAAGCAAGGGCATAGTTAGGTTTGATGGCGATAGCTCGATTGTAATTAGTCAGTGCGCCTGCCACATCATTCAAATCATCTAGCTCATTAGCAAGATTGAGATGAGCCTGGGCGTATTGAGGATCGATCGAAATAGCTTTCTTGTAATCAACAATTGCGGCTTCGTGCTTACCACTTTGACTCAATACCGTGCCCCGATTGTAGTAAGCAGGTGCAGCATTGGCATTGATCGAGATTGCCATCGTATAATCAGCAATTGCACCTGGATAATCAGCAATTGCATCCTTGACATTACCCCGTTCGATGTAAGCTTGAAAATAGCGAGGATCGATCACAATTGCTCGATCGAATCTACCGATTGCATCTTGTATCTCACCCAAGGATGCAGATTTTAAACCCTGCTGATAGTGACTGATCGCATCGATCGAATTAAGATTTGTTTTTGCTTGACTCTGAGTAGCATCCGGTTGAGCTGCTACAGTAACTTGGGGCAAAAAGACTGTAGGAATCGCCATTGTACCAACGATTAACCATGCTGCAACACTTAAATTCAGAGTCATAATCTACCGTCCTACTTACTTGGGATAACCGTCTAGATCTCTAGGATGCCTTGTCAAATAGCTAAAACGTATCGGTATAAAGGCATAAAGATTTTGACAGGATCGGCATGATGTTGCTATTAATTACTGAGGGTGGCTGATTTGTATGGCTTTGGGCATGATTGGTTGGAGAGATTGAGATGAATTTGCCTATTGTGTAGACGATCGGCGATAATTAAGTATTGTTAACCAAATCTCCCGCATAGTGAATAACCAGACTACTGTCTCCGATACCAAGCGTAATTTCTACTCCCAGCATACGCGCCCGATCAATTCGATTTATCGGCGGGTAGTAGAAGAATTGATGGTCGAAATGCATTTACTTTCTACCAATGTTGATTTTGACTACAATCCAGTTTACGCATTGGGTGTAGTCAGTAGCTTTGAACGATTCATGGCTAGTTATCGTCCTGAAACTGACAAGCAGTCAATTTTTGTGGCGTTGTGCCAATCAATGGGTGGAAATGCCGAGCAGTACAAGCAAGATGCGGCTGAAGTTGAAGCTTTTGCCAAGAGTATGCAGGAGCAGGATATTGTTGCTTGGCTGGCAAATCCGACTAGCGAAGGGATGGGAGCGCAATTAGCAGGTACATTGGGATCGATCGCTAGCAATCCTAAATTCAAATACAGTCGCCTGTTTGGGATTGGTTTATTTACGATCCTCGAACAAGCCGCACCAGACTTACTCAAAGATGAGAAAAAACGCGAAGCTGCTATTCTCCAGATTGGCGAAGCCCTGCACCTCCCCACCGAGAAAGTTCAAAAAGATCTAGATACCTACCGGAGTAACCTCGATAAACTAGTCCAGATGGAAGCAGTCATGGGCGATCTCGCCGAAGCCGAGCGCAAAAAACGCGAAAAAAGAGCTGCTGAGAAAATTGAAGCTGCTGAGAAAGCTGCGGCTAAAGCGGCTGCTCCTGCTCCTGCGGCTGAAGCTGAGTAAGATTAAGGGATTCACAGGAGGGTGTGTTGCCCAGGGTAACGCACCAACAACATCAATTTGGTGGTGATCGAGGGTCATATGAGCCGCTATAAGTCTAGTTCTTATTTTTGGATTGATGTCATTAGTGGCAATAGTAAGTTTGCCAATTCTGGATTATTCACAATCAAACTTGGCATCGCATAGCTACCATAATTTCGCCCAACAACTACTGGAAAAGTTGGCTCATCTCGGAGAGATCGCCATTTTCCGCCAGCCGCGTGTAAAATTGCCCAGACAGCAGCGAGATCCCAGATCTTCGGAGTTGCTTCGACTCCACCTAGACTTGTACCAGCAGCAACCGCCAAAAAATTGTAAGTAGCAACACCAAGCATCCGCACTTTACACGGAAATCCAGGCTGCCAAACTTGGAGACTACGGGCACAAAAACTGAAAAAATGATTGCTGCTAGGTGAATCCTGACTTACACGAATTTTACGACCATTTAGATAAGCCCCTGTGGGTAAATTCAATCCAGTATTACCCGACCAATAACCATGAAAAGCTTGGTTCACAGGTGGAAAATAAACATAGCCAAATACTGGCTCACCGTAATAGAGTAATCCGATCGAGACCCCCCACAATGGAATTCCTCGCGTAAAATTTGTTGTGCCATCGAGGGGATCGATAATCCACGTCCATTGAGCATCGGTAAATTCATGATTGCCCTCCTCACTCAGGATGGCATGATCTGGGAAAGTTTCGAGAATACTCGATCGAATCTCCCGATCCGCCCATTCATCAGATTGAGTCACCAAGCTCCCGTCCGCCTTTTCCAATCCCTGAACATGGCCAAAGTCCAGTAATAATTGTGCCCCCACTCGCTGCGCCGTATGCCTAGCGACATCTAATACTTGAGTCCAAAATTCCATACTGCGATCGGTTGCAACTTTCCTCTCCCAACATACAACTATCTAGGCGATGTCAACAATCCCAGTGAAGAATTAGACAGCTAGTGTAGAGGTGAATGGTGAATGGCTTGCACTGAGCGTAGCCGTTGGCGTAGCCTCTCCGCAAGGAGAAGTGTGGATGGTGGATGGTGGATGGTGAATCAATACTCTCTATTTCTTAGGTGGGAAGGGAATAAACTCTTTTACTGCTGAAACAAATCCTCTAAAGTCGCTGCTACCACCTGATGGGCTGGATCTTGGCGCAGTTCGATCAACGCTTCCTGTGCCTGGGGTTCATCAAATTTTTGGAGAGCGTGGGCGACTCTGGCACGTAGTCTAGATGAATCGGATTGGGTCAGCGTCAGCAACAGGGCAAGCACGGCGGTATGGTGGCTGGAATTGGCTAAAGTGCCTAGAGTATCGATCGCGGCTTCTTTGATGGTCAGATCGTCTCCTGTCAGCCCCTCTGTGCAGACTTCGATCAGTTCTTCAGGGCAATCCAATTCTTCCAGAGCGGCTAAAATACTCCGGCGCACCAACCAATGATCGTCTTGGCAAAATGTTGAGACTAAATGGGAAATCGATACTTTGCCAAATAGGGACAGCGAATTTGCTGCTTCCGCTCGGACATTGGGAGTGTCGTCAAATTTGGTCATCTCCAGCAGTGCTGCAAAAGATGCTGCTGTCCGCTGCTGTCCCAATCCTCTAGCGACAAAAGATCGCACCAAAAATTCTTTGTCCTTAATTGACGCAATCAAGATGGGAACGGCGGTTTCCGGATCAAAAGCCCTCAAAGCAGAGATCGCTTTTAGGCGATATTGAAAATCAGAATTACTTAATCCATCATTAATTTCCGGTAATTCCATAACAACACAATAGAGATCTTTCTACTTACTCTAAACAAAAGCGGCACCACTTGGTACCGCAATCTGAGAAAATTTAATCTAGACCCCAAAATACCTGCTCCCAACTTGGTTAGTGAGCGGAGCCGAACTACCCAACTCCCAACTTATACACATGTCCGACACTGAAATAGTTACCGCCGTCGAACTCGAAGAAATTATCGTCGAACTCCAGAAATATCGCGATCGATTGGTACATGACACTACAGAAGCAATTCACAAAGCCAAACTGCCCAAATCTAAAGCAATGGCGCAAATGGAACCGGAACTTGCTAAGATCGATGCGATGATGCAAGAGCTGCACGATCGCCATGCTGCATTGCTGGCTAATAATTAGACAATGATGAAAACTGAAGATACACCAGTTTTGCTCGATCATGCTGGTACCGACGCGCTAATCCAGTCGATTACCGAGCAAATCAGCTTACATACTTTTGATGTTAATGATATTCCGGTACTCAGACAGATGATTGAGTGCTTGGGTGATTCGCGCGGTTTGATCCGGTTGCGATTTGCTCAAACCCTGGGTAGCATCGGGGAAACTGCGACTCCACTATTGGTAGAGGCACTCTTGGAGCATCCCAATCCCGTTGTTCGACGTGCTGCGGGCAAAACTCTGGCTCTAATTTGCGATCCTGATACGGTGCCCAGCCTCCTCCACGCTCTACTCAATGATGAAGATACAGTGGTCAAAGGTTCGGCTGTTGGTGCTTTAGCCAAGATGGGTGAAGCTTCGGTACCAGCTTTGTTGAGCATTCTCGCAGATCCAGTTCGACCTCAAAGTACCAAAGGTCATGCAGCTTGGGCACTGGGTTTTATTGGGGCTGAAGCCGCTCCGTTTCTAGAGGAAGCGATTAAATCTGATTCGATCGATGTTCGGTGTGCTACGGTGGGTGCGATCGCCCATTTAGCCCAAGAACGCGGCGATACTCGTGCAGCGCAACTGTTAGTCTCCACTCTCAGCGATATCGATCCCAATGTTCGATCGGAAGCTGCCTCCGCAATTGGTAAAATGGCCTATCTACCTGCACTACCTAATCTGATTCTGGCATTGGGCGACCTTGACGGCGAAGCTCGCCGCACAGCCGCAGTATCATTAGGCAAATTAGGCGATCGATCTGCCATTCCACCCCTAGAAATACTCCTGACCGACGAACTAGAGCCAGTGCGGGTTTTGGCTAAATTAGCGATCGCCAAAATCCAAAATCACTCAGATGAAGTTAGTGGATAGTGGATGGTGGATAGTGAATAGCTTGCACTGTTCGCGTAGCGTCTGCCTTAGCAGAGCGTAGCCGTTGGCGGTAGCGGAGCGTTTGCCCTAGCAATAGCCTCTCCGCAAGGAGAAGTGTGAATGGTGGATAGCAACAAATTTAATTCTCTCCATCCCCCAGTCCCCCAGTCCCCCAAAAATGTTTTGAAAAAAATTCGCCGATCGATTTTTATGTGGGGGGTTTGTGGAGAAAATCATGAAGAAGACCGAGACTAAACACGGCCAGTCGTCGGT
>JAJAYU010000111.1 GCA_026786125.1 Chamaesiphon sp. | reverse complement strand
TTGTCTATTTACTGGCTATTGGTTCTGGCAAATCGAACCTGCGGGAAATTGGCAAACAATCCTATTTACAGTGCTGACATTTTCGGAAATTTTGATCGCGTTAGCATTGAGATCGTCACAGGATTCACTATTTAAAATTGGCTTATTTTCCAATCCCCAACTTTTAGCGGCTGTCGGATTAACCGTTGGCTTACAACTAGCAGTTATTTATCTACCATTTTGCCAATCGATTTTTCAAACTCAGCCATTATCCTGGCGAGAGTTGGCAGTGAGTATCGCGATCGGTACCGTAACATTTTGGCTAGTGGAATTAAAGAAATCGATCTTCCGGCGGTAGCGACGTTCATCAGAATATCTAAATTCTTGTGACATGAAGCAGTGGCTAGGAGCATGAAATGCTATCCTAGTCTAAGTGTTGATAAAAAATACTTTATAGGAATTACTGTAATGCAAACTAACGAGTTAGGTTTCGTGGCTAGCCTCTTATTTATTTTAGTACCGACAATTTTTCTGATTATTCTCTATATTCAAACCAACAGTCGTGGTACTGGCACTGGTTCCGAGGACTAATCAATCGAACCCATCAAAAAGACTACCAGAAGTAAATTTCTAGTAGTCTTTTTGATGATCAGTCGATCGAGAATGATCGAGCCGACCCACCGGAACGTCTCTAGGCAGTCGCTAAGACGGGACGTTTGCTATTCCGAACGCCTTTGATTGCTTCAGCGTAGTCAGGAGCGTTGAATACAGCGGAACCAGCAACGATCGCATTGGCACCTGCTTCGATCACTTGCCAGCTATTATTTGGTTTGAGACCACCATCAACTTCGATCCACGGATCTAGACCGCGTTCGTTACACATTTGGCGCAACTTGGCGACTTTGCCAACTGCGCTAGGAATAAAGCTTTGACCGCCAAAACCAGGGTTGACACTCATGATCAACACCAAGTCACACAAGTCGAGGACGTATTCGATTAGTTCTAAGGGTGTACCAGGATTGAGGACGACACCAGCTTGCTTGCCGAGTTCTTTGATTTGACCCAGTGTCCGATGCAAGTGAGCAGAAGCATTGTACTCAGCATGGACGGAAATAATGTCAGCACCAGCTTTGGCAAAATCAGCCACATACTTTTCTGGTTCGACGATCATCAAGTGAACATCAATGATTTTTTTGGTGTGAGGGCGAACGGCTTCTACGATCATTGGTCCGATCGTAATATTTGGTACGAACCGTCCATCCATGACATCAACGTGAATCCAGTCAGCACCAGCAGCATCCACTGCCCGAATTTCTTCACCCAGACGGCTAAAGTCCGCAGACAGGATCGAGGGGGAGATAACAAGGGATTTTTGGATCATAGTTAATATAGTTCTCCTGAAGTTAAGGTTCTGTAAAAAATTTTACAATTTCTCTAATTTTAACCTGAATCTTGCGAAATTCTCTGCCCGATCGACAGGCTTTAGGTGTTAGGTATGAGGCTGTGGAGATCGATTAAGCTTTAAGTCAAGAAGTTAGTATTTAATCCGAGGATCAATCCAGGCATTGATCAAGTCAATTAGAATACTGGCAATCACGACGATCGCCGCGAAGAAGACCATGATTCCTTGTACAGTAGGGTAGTCACGACTAGAGATCGCCTCGTACAATTGGCTAGCTAATCCTGGCCAAGAAAAAGTTACCTCAGTGAGCACCGCACCGCCAAGCAGAGACGCTGTAGTCAACCCCAAAACCGTAATCACCGGAATCATCGCATTATTGAGCGAATGAGCAATTAGAATTCTGCGTTCGGGAATACCTCTAGCTCTAGCTGCTTCCACATACTCTGCTTTCATACTTTGCTTGAGATTGACTCGGACGATCCGCTCGAAGATACCGCTGAGTAATACTCCTAGTGTCAGACAAGGTAAAGCAAGGTGATGAAGTGAGGCAAAAAAGCTGGGGAGATCGAAGTGGAGGAGACTATCGATCGTATATAGTCCAGTAATTTTTACTGGTGGCGTAAGATTGGAGGGAAATCTCCCGCCGAGGGGAAAAATCCGCAGTTGAACTGCAAAGACTAATTGCAACAGCATTCCCACCCAGAAAATCGGTAATGAATAACTAATTATCCCAAACAATCTGCCGCCTAATGCTGATTTTGTGCCAGGACGAGCTGCACCACTTGTCCCAATTGCCACACCCACCACAAAGGCAATAATCATGCTGCCGATCGCTAGTTCTAATGTCGCTGGAAAGTTCTCTTGAATGACTGTGACAACTGCTTTACCAGAACTAGTAATTGATTCACCAAAATTACCTTGTAAAAGATTCCCTAAATATCGAAAATATTGAACGTAAATTGGTTCCTCTACACAAAACATCGGTTGCTTTTGACATAAATTAAGCATAAATTCTGCTTTAGTTTTGTCTGACGCTCTCGCACCTAGAAACATATCTGCCGGATCGCCAGGTGTTGCTTTGAGCAAGAAAAATACCAATGTGACGATCGTCCATAACATCAATGGAGCTAAGAGCAATCGTGCTGCGAGGTAATATTGGAGGGTTCTCGATCGTGACATAATTCTATTTTTTCATTTCCGAATACAATAAGTTCTGAAGTGGATCGATTTTAATGCCGCTCATCCCTTTTTTGGCGAACACAAAATCCTTCGTCTACCACAGCGGAATTAGAGGCACATCCTCGATTAGTTTGGTTTGAATATCAGCGTAGATTTTTTTGCGCTTAGTCGGGTCTGCTTCCTTACCTTGAGCGGCAATTAATTGGTTCATTCGATCGCTATAATAAAACGATCCTTGCGATTGAGTACCACCTTCTTTACAGCCTTTGTTCTCTTTGTCTTGTTTCGGGCATTCGAGGAAGGGTTGGACGAAGTTATCAGGATCGAGGAAGTCGGGATACCAATCTTGAAGTGTTGATGGATAAACATTCTTGCTAGCATACTTAAAGAATGATGCTGACTCGATCGTGTTTGGTTTGATTTCCAAAATTCCGCCTAGTTTCTTTTGAGCATAAGCACGCAGGAAGCCAGCCGTTAGACGGCGAGAAGTAGAGCCGGATGGATACCAGATTTCGACGACAGCGGGCTTCTGCGGTGAAAATCCGGCTTGGGTAAGTAGCTGTTTGACTTTGGGAATATTTCCGTCCCCATAGGCATTTTTAAACACTGGCTGGGAAACGGCGAAGGTGTCGGGCACGATGCTGTACAAGGGCTTTCCTTGCCCATATAAGACACGTTCGTTGATAGTAGGTCGATCGACTAAGGCAGCTAGTGCTTGACGGACAAGGGGGTTATTTAGGGGCTTTTGGAGGACATTGAGGATTAAATAACTAGTGACACTACCATCGATCGCGATCGACTGCCAATCTCCCGCTTTGGCTCCGGCTTCGAGCACTTTGACTTGATCTGGTTCTAATGATTGGAAGGCGACATCTACAGCTCCAGTACGGAAGGAGTTGTAGAGGTTTGCTGAGTTGTTATTGAAGATTTGGACGTTTACGCCGCGATTGAGTGGTTTCGCGCCCCAGTATCGATCGAATGCCGTTAACTTTACGCGATCCGTGCCGTATTCGGTGAGCGTATAAGGCCCTGTCCCGACAAAGATATTGGCTTCAAATTCATTTGCTTTAATCTTGTATGCCTTGGGAGATAAGGCGCAAGTACCAGGAAAGGCTAGCATCGACGGGAATGCTGCAAAGGGTTTTTTAAGCTTAATTGTCAGTTCATTGGGGCTAGTTGCTGTGATTTTATCCACCCGCTCGGATAGTAAAAACGATGGCTTACCCTTATTTTGAATGAATCGATTGAGCGAAAATGCCATTGCTGCGGCATTAAAGGGAGTGCCATCGTGAAATAATACCCCTGTCCGCAACGGAATTGTATATGTCAGCCCATCTGCACTGAGTTTGGGTAATGCTGTTGCTAGTTGTGGTTTGAGTTCCGTGCTACCAGGATCATAAGTATATAACCGATCGCTCAAATTCCGAATTAGGGCGATCGATCTTAGTTCGTAGGCATCCGCAGGATCGAGGGTGCGCGGCTTTTGAGTCGTGCCCACAGTAATGATTCCTCGATCTTTACTCCCAACTGTCGTCCGCGCATTACTACTAGGAGCGCAACCAGTTATCAACAGCAACGCTACTGAAATTGAGCTTATATGCGGCCATCTATTCATCAACGATCTTCCAAATCCTGCGTCTAGTTAAGTATATTTGGAAAACATGATCTTTTCTCCAATCTCTGAATATCCAGATCTTCAGGTAGGTCTAATATATATCGATTTGGTAACTTTGCCGCTATTTCGATCGCCACACTGTTCGTCAAGATCAATAAGTGAGACTTTTTGCATTTGCGACAAATTACTTGCGGTCGAATAGTTGTTCTGGTATGGTAGAGCTAGACGCAATTTAACAGCTCTATGGCACAACGACTCAAAAGCTGGGAATCCCCCCGCAATGAAGGGAGAAATAACAAAGGCAAAGGTGGTTCGGCACGGCAACGCCAACTCAAGAAACGGACTCAGATGTTGCGCCAAAAACTCAAAGACCAAAGCAACGACAACAATGACCGCCAAGGTCAAAATAAAAAGGGAGAGAACCATGATTCTCTCCCTTTTTTATTGCTACCAAATTCGGTAAACATAGCTGAATAGCAGGGCTATTTCATCCTCCAATTTTAGGATCTGTAGGGGTAGGTTTATGCGAGTCCCAGTAGGGTGGGCAATGCCCACAGACCATTATTGATTTAGTAATATCAATATTTTAGTTATTTGTTAATCATTGCCTTTGGCACGCTCTACGATCAATTAGTGTAGAGATGATTCAATCGGGTAAGGTAGCGTACCGTTAGTAATCAAATCAAACAATTCAAAATCTTTTTGCTTCGACTATTTACTTTAAATTCTAACCATGCCAGAATATCGCCGTGCTAATATCCCTGGCAGTAGTATCTTCCTC
>JAJAYU010000110.1 GCA_026786125.1 Chamaesiphon sp. | reverse complement strand
CCAAATGGAACATTGAATTGATTTTTAGAATTATATCTACATAATCCATTGAAGCAATGACGATTCAAATAAATAAAGATAGCAGATTTTTTATCTACATCTTGTGTCTCATTGAATTCTTTTCTTAAACTGTAGAATGATTCTTGGTTATTGTTTTCGCTGACAAATAAGTGTTTAGCATATTCAATAAAATCAATTCCTTTATCCTTAATACAACTATATAAATTTATCAAGTCGGCATTTGTATCTGCAACAATATATTCATGATAATTGGTGTTTAAAAAAACAGATCCAGAGCCAACAAATGTTTCTATCAATCTATTTCCATCAGGTAGAGATTCAGTTATTTTATCAATGATTTTATACTTACTCCCTGCCCACTTTAAAAATGGCTTCATCTTTTCTATTCTTAATACAATCTTACTATTATACTAGAGATTAAGTCTAATATATGATGAAAACACGGGTAAAGGCCATTTATAAATTGCCTTTACCCGTGTTTCCATAGAGGTTGAAGATAGCAAGTTAAGCAATAATAAAGTTAACCAATTTACCAGGTACAACAATTACTTTCTTAATCTCTTTTCCATCGGTGAACTTCTTAGTTATCTCCGATTCCCGCGCATAGCTCTCTAAAGTTGCCGAATCTTTCGTTGCAGGTATTTGAATTGTCCCACGAGTTTTGCCCATGATTTGAATTACCAACGTAATTTCATCAGCAATCAAAGCAGCCGGATCGAATTCACACCAAGGTTGTTCGTGGATGGAGCCAGTATGTCCAGTCAGTTGCCACAATTCCTCAGCCATGTGTGGTGCAAATGGTGCCGAGAGAATCAATAATGTTTCGATTCCTTCGGCATATACAGGTGAATCTTTGCAATCTGCATCGGTGATGGCATTGCTGAGTTTCATCAATTCAGATACCGCAGTATTGAACTGATAATTGCCATCCAAATCTTCGGTAATGGCTTGGATGGCATGATGAACAAAGCGACGTAAATCTTTCTCAGATTTAGATAATGTGTCACTAGCTTTTTTAGCAACAGGCTGATAACCCATTACCAATCGCCACAACCGATTGAGAAAGCGAAATTGTCCTTCAACATCGGCATCATCCCATTCGAGATCTTTTTCGGGTGGTGCTTTAAATAAGATAAACATCCGCGCTGTATCTGCACCATATTTACCTAAAACTTCGGCTGGATCTACACCGTTATATTTCGACTTTGACATCTTATCAAAGGAAATTTCTAGTGCGTCGCCAGTGGTTGGATCTGTGGGATTATTGAGATCGCCAACTGTATTTGGAGCGATATATTTGCCTGTTTTGGGATTCTTGTAAGTGGTAGCTTGCACCATCCCTTGGGTTAGTAATTGTTTGAATGGTTCGTCAAAGTTCAGAAGCTTCGTTTTACCATTGTCCCCCGCACCAAAATCGCGGACAATTTTAGTAAAGAATCTGGCATATAGGAGGTGCAATACGGCATGTTCAACACCGCCGACATATTGATCGACAGGCATCCAATCATTGGTAATCTGGGAGTCGAAGATTTGTCGATCGTTACCTGCATCTGGATAGCGAAGGAAATACCAGGAAGAATCGACAAATGTGTCCATCGTATCGGTTTCCCGCTTGGCGGCAGTGCCACAAGTTGGACATGGGACATTTACCCAGGATTCCAGTTGAGCGAGGGGATTACCACCTTTTCCGGTGAATTCCACATCTTCAGGCAATTTCACTGGCAAATCTGCTTCGGGTACAGGTACCGCGCCACACTTGGGACAGTGAATCATCGGAATCGGCGCACCCCAATAGCGTTGGCGAGAAATCAGCCAATCGCGTAAACGGTATTGAATCTTGGCTTTGCCACAGCCTTGTTGTTCGGCGTAGTCAATAATCGCTTGCTTGGCGGTGACAGAATCCAATCCATCAAATTGACTGGAGTTAATCATCACGCCAGCTTCGGTATAGGCGGCGGTAAGCGGTTCACCTGAGTGCTCGGTGGTTGCCGCAATTACTTGGGTAATCGGTAACTGATATTGCTTGGCAAATTTGAAATCGCGGACATCGTGCGCGGGAACGCCCATGACTGCACCTGTCCCGTATTCGTACAAGACATAATCAGCAATCCAAATCGGGACTTCTTTACCAGTGAAGGGATTAATCGCCATTGCTCCGGTAAATACGCCCCGCTTGGGTTTATCTTCGGCGGTTCGATCGATCTCGCTTTGACTCTTGATTTCTTCGACAAAGGCATCTACAGTCGCCTTTTGGTCTGGAGTGGTCAATTGAGCAGTTAAGGGATGTTCTGGAGCCAATACGACATAACTCACGCCATAAACGGTGTCGGGACGAGTGGTAAATACAGTGATTTTCTGACTATTTCCGACAATACTAAATTCTAGATTCGCGCCGATCGATTTACCGATCCAATTTGCCTGCATTAACCGGACTTTTTCCGGCCATCCTGTTAATGTATCCAGATCGGTCAATAATTGGTCTGCATAGTCGGTAATTTTAAAGTACCACTGCTTGAGTGACTTCTTCTCAACGATCGCCCCAGATCGCCAGGAACGCCCCGCTCCATCGACTTGCTCATTGGCTAATACCGTTTGATCGATCGGATCCCAATTTACAAAGCCTTCTTTCTGATAAGCTAATCCACCCTCGTAGAACTTCAAGAAAATCCACTGCGTCCACCGATAATATTCCGGCGAACAGGTGGCTACCTCTCGATCCCAATCGATCGATAGCCCCAATTTCTGCAACTGTCCGCGCATCTGGGCGATATTTTGATACGTCCAAGCCGCTGGATGAATGCCCCGCTCGATTGCCGCATTTTCGGCTGGTAATCCAAACGCATCCCAACCCATCGGGTGCAACACGCGATACCCCTGCATCCGCTTCTGTCTGGCGATTACGTCGGTAATTACATAATTTCGCACATGTCCCATATGTAGATTTCCCGATGGATAGGGAAACATCGACAGCGCGTAAAACTTAGGTTTATTGCTAGTGGTATCGGTTTTATATAAATTTGCAGCCGTCCAAGATTGTTGCCATTTAGACTCGATCTCTGCGGGGTTATAGGTATTTTCCATATTTCGGTGGGGAGTTGGGCGCAATGCGCGGATCCAGTCGTCATCGTTATTTTAACCCGAACCCCCCATCAACTCTTAGCGAACTAGCTTAATTCCTTGATAATGCAACTAGCCAAGCGGAGAGGGTACCCTAAAATCTACGCTTTTACTAGTCTTGATGCTTTGATTCAACCAGTCAACATTAAGAATCTAAACTTTTGTGAACTCGATCGGTGGTGGTTCTCAGCTAAGTGGTTTAAATTAGACCAAGTAGCTACTTGAGCGCAGACTAAGATTTCTTTTTATATTTAAAATTCTATGACTACTGGCGATTTATCTAGCCCAGATCCACAGCGAGATTATATTAGCAATCAAGCTATTCCCAAAGTGACACTCCCGACGATGATCCGGTTGGGATTATTTCAGATGGGTTTGGGGATGATGTCAGTGATGGTGTTTGGCGTATTGAATCGAATTCTGATTCGAGAATTGGCGGTACCAAGTACGATCGCTACAGTGATTTTAGCACTAACTTTATTTGTTGCTCCAGCCCGAATTATCTTCGGTCAATTATCTGATACCACACCGCTATTTGGCTATTATCGCACTGGTTATATCTGGATGGGTGCGGCTGGTTTGGTGACAAATGCGATTATTGCTGTGCAGGTAATGTGGCAACTGGGCGCGAGCCTCAAGCTGGAAGGCTGGACGGCAACAACCTATGGCTGGGCAGGATTACTGGGCTTTGTCTTTGCACTGTATGGTTTGTCGGTGAGTATGTGCTCGACTCCATTTGCGACGCTGCTGGTAGATATTACCGATGAGGACGATCGATCGCGACTAGTTGCAGTAGATTGGTCGATGTTAATTGGCGGTACAATTATCGGGGCAATTACGATTGGTGTTTTGCTCAAATCATTAACAATTGATGCCACTATTGAAATGGTTCAGAGCCAAATTAATCGGCTATTTTTGATTATTCCAGGAATTGTTTGTCTATTTACAGTTGTGGCGACTTGGGGTGTGGAAAAGAAATATTCACGGTTTGCTAATCGGGCGGGTAAGCAACAAGTCGGATCCCATTTATCATTAGGGCGAGCAATTGGCATCTTGACAGCCAGTCGGCAAACCCAGGTATTTTTTACCTTTCTCGTGGTGATGACTTTGGGATTATTTATCCAAGATCCGATCCTGGAAACCTATGGTGGGGAAATATTTGGACTGACAGTAGGTGAAACGGCTCAGTTGAACGCTTTTTGGGGTGGCGGTACACTCCTCGGTTTGAGTGCGGCGGGATTTTGGTTTATTCCCAAGTTGGGTAAGCAGAAGACGGCGCGATTGGGTTGTATGCTAGTAGCGGCATCGATGTTATGGATAGTTGCGGCTGGATTCGATCGCAATCCGATGTTTCTGAAGCTGGCGTTGCTACTATTTGGGGTCTGTTCAGGCTTGGTGACAACTGGGGCGATTACGATGATGTTGGATCTGACTGTACCCGAAACGGCGGGGACATTTATCGGCGCGTGGGGTTTGTCACAGGCTTTAGCAAAGGGTTTGGCAACGGTGTTTGGTGGTGCGGCGTTGGAGCTAGGTAAATCCTTCTCACCCAATCTCACGCTCGCTTATGGATTCGTGTTTAGTCTCCAAGCTTTGGCGATGATTATTGCAGTTAAGTTGCTCGACAGGGTAAATGTCCGCGAGTTTCAGACGACGGCGAAGGATGCTGTCAAGGCGGTGATTGCGGCGGATTAGGCATCTAGTCACAATTAGTGAATATGTTAGGATACAGGTACAGAAACTCTGAAATTGTATCCTTTCTTTTGCGCTTGTAAGTTATGTCGATCGAAACCGATACCAATACTGAATCGTCTAGTGAGGAAGTGAAAGAAGAACCGATTCTATGTCCTCACTGTCTGCGGACTAAGAGTAATGGGATCAAATGTAAAGGTATTTGTGTGGCTGAGAGCGATTATTAAGGGCAGTGTTGGGTTTCATTCTTCAACCCAACCTACAAATCTACAGATCTAAATCTTAAAGCTTAAAGCCTAAAGCCTAACTAAATCGTTTCGGCTGTTTGTTCTTGAATTACAGCACTCCAATTATCTTCCGTCATCGCAGCGGCGAACTGCTCGCGCTTTTGTTCGTTACTAATTGCCGCAGCATCCAGTTCTCGACTCAATGCGCTATCTGCCATTGCTCGGCGCAGTTTGAGCTTTTTCTCTTCATAAACGGCTTGCTCCTGTTCAGACATTGCGGCTTTGGCAATTTCTCCGACAGTAGTTGCCCAGACTCCACCAGCACCAGTATTTCCAGGTGGAACTGTATCTAATTCAGCAATCCAGGTATCTCGCAAGCTTTCCATTTCTTCCCGCTTGGGAAACTTAAATGCTTGCACCCGCACTTGGGCGCAGACATCTCCACCATGCTCGGCAAGATGCCCTTTGAGGGATGTCAAAACATTGCGCGAGTATCCAACGAATTGAGCTTGGTTGTGGGTGTCGAATACGGCATATACACCTGCCACACGCGCATTTTCGGCGAGTGCTTGCCAGTCGGTGAGAGGAAGGATTCGATCGACATCCAGATTTAGTTGTGGTTGAATAGTCTCAGCACCATGTTCATCAGCCGCACTGTACAAAAAATCGTGCAAACCCTGATGATTGGTGGGGACGTTTTGATGTTCAATCGCTAAATCTGGCGTTTCCATAATTGTCAATTCTCGGTGTAAGCAGCTAGAGCTATTGTAGATCGTTGATCGATCCTAGAGTCCCGAACAAATAAGAATCGTCACGATCGACTCTAATCTACTGCGTTATCCTTCTGCTAACCCCTACCCCCTATGCTCTATCCCCTAATTTAACTACTCGATCGAATCCCGCGTAAGTCCATCTGTTCCATGAAAAATTCTTCGAGGGAAGCACGTCCTTGTTTGAGTGATAATAGTTCGGCACCCATTAGATTGAGAGTGCCCATAAATTCTTGGGGTTCACCATTGATTTGTCCAGACCAAATATCGTTATTATATTTGATATCGCCGATCCAGCGACTAAGAATTTCTCTATTACCGCCGCGTCCAGAAGCATAATAGTGTCTATCGTTATTTGTGAGTAGTTCTGATAAGGTACCACAACAAATTAGTTCACCTTGAGCCAATATTCCGACTCGATTACAAATCTCTTCAACTTCACTCAGGACGTGACTATTAAAGAAGACCGTTTTACCCAGATCGCCAAGGGAAATAATGATTTCACGCATCTGCTTACGACCCAATGGATCGAGTCCAGACATGGGTTCGTCGAGAAATATCAGTTCAGGATCATTAATCAAAGCTTGGGCCATTCCCACCCGTTGTACCATCCCTTTGGAGTACTGGCGGAGCTGCTTTTTCTTGGCGGCTGATTGCGATAAACCAACTAAATCTAGTAATGCTGGAATTCGATGCTTTTGGATTGATCGAGGAATTTCAAACAATCCAGATGTGTATTCTAATAATTCCCAGCCAGTCAAAAAATCGTAGAAATAAGGATTTTCTGGGAGGTAGCCAATCTTCTGTTTGATAGATCGATCGCCGAGTGGTTTACCAAGCAATAATCCTTTGCCCGAAGTCGGTTTGACAATACCTAATAATGTCTTGAGTAGAGTCGTTTTCCCCGCACCATTTAAGCCCAATAGTCCAAAGGTTTCACCTTCGTAGACTTGCAATGTACATTCCTTCAATGATTCGACTTTACGATCAAGCAAGAAGCCAGTCCGATATACTTTACGAAGCTGATATGTCTCAATTGCTGCTGAGATCGTCTCAACTGGTGCCGAGATGTCTACAATTGCGGTGCTGCCATTCATAATTCAATCATTGGATGCGGGGGTTCGATCGTTATATTAGCCTTTTTTTGATACCTGTCAAGATCTGAAGCTATTACTCAAATTTTGATAAACCAACGTCGGCGATACATCAGATAGGCTACGCCTAACCATAATAAGACAGTGGCGATCGCAAAAAGTACCCCACTATTGAGCGCACCAGCCCAGCCGAATAGTTGATTGTTTAATGACTCATAGATAGATTTGGCTTGATCACCTGTACCAATCTGGTTCACCATTAATAGCTTGATCAAGACGATCGAAGCTACATAGATAAAGATTGCATTTAAACCCATGATTTCTAGTGGTTTAAACCACTTAATTTGCTTGCGAACATCTACTAGCTCATAGCAAGCAGCCAGGGAGATTAAGCCCCATCCAGTTGTCACCAACACAAAAGAACTTGTCCATAGTTT
>JAJAYU010000109.1 GCA_026786125.1 Chamaesiphon sp. | reverse complement strand
TCGAGATCTGATTCGGGACGGCTGATTCCATAACCGTGGCTACCAGCTAGTCCAATTAG
Source organism: Chamaesiphon sp. (assembly GCA_026786125.1). Classification (GTDB taxonomy): domain Bacteria; phylum Cyanobacteriota; class Cyanobacteriia; order Cyanobacteriales; family Chamaesiphonaceae; genus Chamaesiphon. Next base: position 3,321 of record JAJAYU010000109.1, on the reverse strand, counting down.
GATCGTGCGAGGTTCAACTTCTAGGCGTTGCATCGGGAATTGGTGGATGGTGGATGGTGGATGGTGAATGGTGAATTCACTTATTAGGTGTTAGCTGATTGATGCAAAATCAACCGATTGCCATCGGGATCGTAGGCGTAGATTTCGCGCCCGTGGGAGGCGGTGGTAATTTGTCCGGTGGGAGGATAGCCGATTTGAGCTAATTTATCGATCGAATCTTCCAGACTAACCACCTCCAGACATAGACTTATGCCACTCTGACTGGGATGCTTAAACTCATCATAGTTGCTAGGTTTGGGACAAAAAATACCTAGCTTCAATCCCGCAACGGAAAATTCAGCATAGACATGGGGCAGATGTGGCTGGGGTGCAGATCCCAAAAATTTGGTATAAAAGTCCACAACCAAATCAAAATTAATACTTGCGATCGTCACAAAAGCACCAGTAAGCATAAATATTACATTAAAAACTTCGATCGGTCATTGAGAATTAAACAGATCCGTTCAAATATTGATTGTATCCACAACCTATCTAGTAGGCAGTGTTTACCCTCCGAAGAGAACCTAAAACCCAAAATCTAAACACTAAAGCCCAAACTCTAAAGCCTAAAACCTAAAGTCTCCCAAATGGGTTTATAATTACGACGCTTGGGGAACTATATTATAGAAACAAAGACAACTCGTATAGACATACAGTGTAACGACATTGGGCGAGATGACTGGGGAAATTGTAAAGTTATGGAATTGGCAAAGCGGATCACTGAAATTCAACCATCTGTTACCTTAGCCATTGCTGCGATGGCGAAAGCAATGCAAAAAGATGGCAAAGACATCTGTAGTTTCAGTGCAGGGGAACCTGACTTTGATACTCCAGCACATATCAAAGCTGCGGCAAAACAAGCACTAGATCGTGGTAAGACCAAATATGGTGCAGCGGCTGGGGAGCCAGAACTGCGGGAAGCGATCGCCAATAAGCTGCAACGTGATAATAATTTAAACTACGCGGCTGCAAATATTCTCGTCACCAATGGGGGCAAACATTCGCTCTACAATTTGATGATGGCACTAATTAATCTAGGCGATGAGGTGATTATCCCCGCGCCATTTTGGTTGAGTTATCCAGAAATGGTCAAATTAGCGGGTGGTGTTCCGGTGATTGTCAGTACCGATAACAGTACTGGTTATAAAATTACGGCTGACGCCCTCAACGCTGCAATTACGCCCAAAACGAAGTTATTTATTCTCAATTCTCCTTCCAATCCCTCTGGAGTCGTTTATACTCGGACTGAGTTACAGGCATTGGCAAAAGTGATTGTCGATCGAGATATCCTGGTTGTATCCGATGAAATTTACGAGAAGATTATCTACGATGGAGTCGAGCAAGTCAGTATTGGTGCCCTGGGCGCAGAGATTTTTCAGCGGACAATTATTAGTAATGGTTTTGCCAAAGCTTACTCGATGACTGGCTGGCGGATTGGATATCTGGCAGCTCCAGTTGGGCTGATCAAAGCCGCTAGTGCCCTCCAAGGTCATAGTACCTCAAATGTCTGTACTTTTGCCCAATATGGAGCGATCGCGGCTCTAGAAGGCGATCAGGACTGTGTGGAGACGATGCGCCAAGCATTTGCAGTGCGACGACAAGTAATCTTAGATCGTCTAGATCGAATTCCAGGTTTGACTTGTGCCAAACCAGATGGAGCTTTCTATATTTTCGTTAATATCGGGAATACTAAACTTAAATCGTTAGAATTTTGTAGTCAATTACTCGAACAGCAGCAAGTCGCGGCAATTCCCGGACTGCCATTTGGTGCAGACGACCATATTCGGATTTCCTATGCTACCGATTTAAACACGATCGAGAAAGGGATGGACAGGCTAGCTAAATTTGTGAGTAATTGTACTTAAAGCAGGGAGAAGGCAACACCAGCCAGATATAATATGATAAATCTGGCTACCACAAGTGAAATCTAACCAGCTAGCCAAATTTTGATTACCGACTAGGGGAGAATAATCGCGAAACTAGTAGCAATGAAAATTTTAGTGCTCATTTGGGAATTTCCACCCCGCCTTGTCGGGGGAATCGCTCGTCACGGTGCTGAATTGTACCCAGAGTTAGTGAAGTTAGGTCATGAGGTTCATCTCATCACTGTTGAATTTAGCCAAGCACCAGCCAAAGAAATTATCGAAGGCATCTATGTTCATCGTCTTCCAGTCGCGGGGTTCAGCCAAGATATCTTCAATTGGATTGGTAATATGAATTACAGCATGAGCAAATATGGGACAAAATTGCTTGAGCTGAGTCAAGACTTTGATCTAATCCATGCCCATGATTGGATGGTCGCCGATACCGCAATTGCCTTGAGTGAAAAATTTCAGATCCCGATCGTTGCAACTATTCATGCCACTGAATTTGGGCGACATAATGGTATCCACAATCCGAGCAGTGAATACGTCCACGCTCAGGAAACTTGCTTAGTTGAAACAGCCAAACAGACGATCGTTTGTAGCCAGTACATGCGTCAGGAAGTCGGACAAATTCTGCGCTGTCCGTGGGAAAGAATTAGTATTATTTACAATGGAATCCGCCCAGAAAAAAAACAACGTCCTAAAGATTTTGATTTCTGGGATTTTCGGCGGAGATTTGCTGCCGACCATGAACAAATCGTTTACTATGTGGGGCGAATGACTTATGAGAAAGGGATATTTGTACTGCTAAATGCTGCCCCAAAAGTATTGTGGGAAATGGGCGGTAATGCCAAACTGATCTTCATTGGCGGTGGTAATACTGACGGATTAAAACAGCAAGCGTGGGATTTAGGGATTTGGGATAAATGTTTTTTTACGGGCTTTATGTCCGATGAGGATCTAGACAAATTCCAAACTGTTGCTGATTGTGCTGTGTTTCCTAGTCTATACGAACCGTTTGGGATTGTGGCATTAGAAAGTTTCGCAGCTAGGGTACCTGTGGTCGTTTCGGATGCAGGAGGATTGGCAGAAGTCGTGAGGCATACCAAAACGGGAATAGTTACCTGGAAATGGGATTGTAATTCCCTCGCGTGGGGGATTTTGGAAGTGCTCAGAAATCCTGGCTATGCGAAGTGGTTGACGGATAATGCTTATGATGAGCTGGGTAAAAGATTTAATTGGCGGAAGATCGCCGTTCAAACTGAAGCAGTTTATTATAAAACCCGGGAGCAATTGACAGAGGTATCTGTGGTACTCAAGTAGGGACGACAGCACAAAAGCTGTAAGTTATTAGACCTCCTGCGAAAGTATTTGCCCGATCCTTTAGCAGCACCAAAATTCAGCATTATTAAGCAAT
>JAJAYU010000108.1 GCA_026786125.1 Chamaesiphon sp. | reverse complement strand
GGCGATCGCCCTAGCAACCCGTTTCGGATATACCCTACCTAATGCCTATAAGAGTCTGGGCAGTGCCTTAAAAACCCTAACTGATGACACGCCTAAAAAGAGCAAGCGTCGCCACTACGAATCCCGTTTGGACGCACTCAAGCGCAGTGCTAGCAAAGCGAAGGATAAAGTCGATAGCGATCGCAGCTCTAATCGCAGTCGTCCACTAGCCGACGGACGCGAAAATCGTCAAAGCTACAGATAAGATTTAGCATTTTCACAGATTGCATCCATTCGCGGATACTAGTACTGTCTACAACCTGTGGGTACCCACAAGGGGCACCCCGACAAGTTATCTGTAGGTATCCTTCATGGGTACCCACATATCTGCGCTACAAAAAGCCCGATATTCTCGTCAGAATATCGGGCTTTTTATAATTTTGAGCACTATCCACTATCCACTATTCACCATTCACCAATTCCAAGATTGTTGGGTGTGAACTAGTACCTGTGAGGATGACTTCGAGATCCTCCGGTAGTGTGGTGAGAAACTCGGTAGCGGCTTCAATACTGATTAAACCCAGATCGATCGATAAACTGAGATCGTCTAAAATTAAGAGCGAATATTCACTCGTTTTAGCAGCACTCCGCACATGTTTCCATAACTGGTGAAAGTTGTGCAATTCCAGATCGTTTAAATCCGACACCGAAATATTCCGAATCAAATTGCACCTAATCCAATCAAGATTTTGGGCAAGATTCATCACTTGATCGTGTCCTTGGCGAATTCCACCTTTGAGGAGTTGAACGATCAAAACTCGTTTTCCCGTACCCGCAATCTTGAGTGCGTCAGCAACGATCTCCGTACTGAATTGGTCTGCGGATGTATTAACTATTCTGACCTGATTGTGAAGTGTAAGCGTATTTATTGGATGACTATTTAGTTGTGCAATCATATTTCAAAGTAAAAGTAAGCTGCATTTCATTCACAAAGCACGACCGCATCAGCTATACAAAAGCAATATATAGCGTTTTATTCCGAGCGGTTACTCAGTAAACCACTAAATATGGAATCGGTCAAGAGGAGATTAGGGAATAGGGAATAGGGATTAGGGGATAGGGAAAAATCAATTGTGATCTAGACATCCTTTCTGCTGATCTAGGTATCTTCTTGACAGCGATAGGTAGGGGATAGGCGAGATTAGCTCGATCGATCTAATCATCCGATCGATCATTGATCATTGGGCTGACCCCAGAACCTATAATTGTCGATACAGTCAGTCAAGCCAGTTTACCGATGATTTTAGTTATTGATAATTACGACAGCTTCACCTACAACCTCGTCCAGTACTTGGGCGAACTCGGACAGGAGTTACCAATTGCTGCGGATATTCGCGTCTATCGCAACGACGAGATTACTTTGGCCGAAATTGAGGAACTACATCCTGATGGGATTTTAATCTCGCCTGGGCCTGGTCGTCCTGAAGAGGCGGGTGTTTCCTTGGCGATCATCAGTCAATTGGGTGCTAGATACCCAATTTTGGGAGTTTGTTTGGGACATCAGAGTATCGGGCAGGTATTTGGTGGTGATGTGGTTGCTGCACCGATTTTGATGCATGGCAAGACTTCGGAAATTCACCATGATGGGACGGGTGTATTTAGAGGTTTGGACAATCCATTTACTGCTACTCGTTATCATAGTCTGGTGATCGATCGAGATACCTTCCCAGAATGCCTGGAAATTAATGCTTGGGTGGAAGATGGGACGATTATGGGTGTTCGTCATCGGGAGTATCCGCATGTGGAAGGAGTTCAGTTTCATCCTGAGAGTATCTTGACCAATTCGGGGATGCAACTGCTGAGAAATTTCCTGACATCGGCTACAGATAGTCAGCTATGATAGAGGGCAGCGTCATGTAAATTTACGGAGATAATCGATCGATGGGAACGTTAAAAATCGTGGTCAACGTTGTAGTAGCACTATTTCTGCTAGTCTTCATTTTTGGCTTTCTATCCAATGACCCTTCTCGGAACCCAAACCAGCGAGATCTGTCTGAATAGTAGTAGTCAGACAATTAGCTTCAAGATGGAAAACAACAGCGTGGGGAAAAAGTTGGATTGGTATGTAGGTCAGCACATTTGGAAAATCATCCAGTATTTATTGCTATTCGCCTACTACTTGATCGGCATTTCTCTACGTCCTGTCCTCGCTGGAGATCTAGTTGTACCGACGACGCTAGATGCGAAGCCAGTTCAGTCTCAGCCATTAACTTATACTGTTGTCCAAACTGAAGTAGGCGAATCTCCAATCATTAAGCTAGGCAACCCAACTAACTCGGTTGAGCTAAATGCCGAGCAACAAGAATTTAACAACAAGACGCAGATAGTTACCGCAAATGGTAAGGTAGTTGTCCGGTTCAATAAAGCAATTCTCAACGCCGATCGATTGACTGTAGATCTCAATACCAAGCTGGCAGTTGCTGAGGGCAATGTGGTTTTGATTCGTGGTAAGCAGATTCTCTATGGCGATCAGTTTGACTACAATTTCGAGGACGATCGAGGCAGTGTCAGAGAGGCTAGAGGAGACATCTATCAGCCGACATTGGTTAAAGATCTCAATGTAGCTGCTCTGTCAAATTTATCTACTCCCGCAGGCGAAAAGAATTTTCCCGAACCATTATTAAGCGATCAACTACGCCGAGATCAACCAGTTACTAAAATTCAAAATACTGGATCTTCTGGCATTACTATTGGTAGCGATCGACCGATCGAATATCAGCCAATTATCAAGTCATCTGGTTCGCTCAATCGCCTGCGGTTTCAGGCAGATAAAGTCGATTTTGCTGGCGATAAAATCACCGCAGAGAAGATTAGAATTACTAACGATCCGTTCTCACCGCCAGAACTTCAAATTAATGCCGATCGAGCACAGTTTAAAACTATTAATAGTGAAGAAGATGAAGTAACGATCAGTAATGGGCGAATTACGATTGAAAACAACTTCAATATTCCATTTATTAAGGATCGATTTGTCTTAAAGAAAAATGTTAAAGATTCCAATCTCTTTAGTCTAGGAATTCCCTTTAATATCGGTGTTGATGCTGATGAGCGGGGCGGGATTTTTGTCGAAAGTAGTTTCTATCCAGTTTTCGATCCTAGATTTCGGGTGACAGTTACACCCCAATATTTTATTCAACGGGCAATCAGTAAATTAACTTTTATTGATAGCTCAGTATTTGGATTGAAAACAAATATTGAAGGCGATCTTACCCCTGGTACGACGATTCAAGCTTCAGCCGCATTAACAAGTTTGAACTTAAATAGTTTTAGTAATAATTTACGGGCAAAAGCGAGTATCAATAAAAAGGTCAGCTTGTTAGAATTGCCACATACCTTAACTGGTGAAGCTGTCTATCGGGAACGCATTTTCAATGGTTCACTGGGATTCCAGGAAGTTGAATCCAGCTTGGGCGCGATTTTGACTTCCCCAAATATCTCAATTTGGAATACTGGAATTAACTTAGATTATCAAGTGGGCGCACAGATTATTACAGCGAATACCGATCGACAAAATCTACTCAAACCAGGTAGATCCAATGACTTAGTTTCACTGAATCGCTATCAAACAGCAGCAAATTTGACCAAAAGTTTCCGACTATGGGAAGGAAAAAGTTTACCAGTAGATAGTCCAGCAACTTATAACTACAGTCCGGTTCCAGTCGTGCCATATCTCCAACTTAATACTGGCATTAAAGGATCTGTGAGTGGTTATAGCAACGGCGACAATCAATCATCAGTGGGCTATAACGTTGGGATTCAAGGTCAAATTGGTAATTTCTCTGGCGCGAGCTTCGACTATACCGGATTTAATCTCAATTACTTTCAACAATTTACTGGTAATAATTCACCATTTTTATTCGATCGAGCCGTAGACAATCGATTATTATCAGCAGGTATCAATCAACAAATTAGTGGACCACTTCGAGTAGGTATTCAGGCTTCCGTCAACCTCGATACCGGACAACAAGTTAGTACTGATTATTATCTCGAATACAGTCGCCGCACTTATAATTTTATTCTCCGCTACAATCCTGCTCTCCAATTAGGTTCGATCGGTTTTAGATTGAATGATTTTAACTGGGATGGAACAACACCTAAGTTTTAATTGGTGGATAGTGAACGAAGATTTATGCCTCCCACAATCCCAATACTTCTCCCGATGGAGCATCTGAATTGATGCTGTTGGGTTGTTTCGTTCCGAAAGGCTCCGCCAACATTCTTCAACCCAACCTACAGATCTCCCATTGGGTTTCTATTCACTATTCACCATCCACCATTCACCATCCACTAATTAATGAATCCTCGTCAACTAACATTATTCGCACTCAAAGATTTAGAGACTGGTAGCTTCACAGATATCGTCGTCGATCGATTATTAAGTAAGTTTGAATTATCTACAGTCGATCGACATTTATTTACAGAACTAGTGAATGGAATTATCCGTCGCAAACGTACTCTCGATGCGATCATCGATCAATTAGCCAAGCAACCCGCCCATCGTCAACCACCAGAACTCAGACAACTATTAAGGCTGGGATTATATCAGCTTCGTTATCTCGATCGAATCCCCGAATCTGCTGCCGTCAATACCACCGTAGATTTAGCCAAGTCTAACGGTTTGACTGGTTTAGCTGGAGTCGTAAATGGTATTCTCCGCCAATATATCCGGCTTCAATCACAGCAGGAAGAGGTGCTAAACCTACCTAAAGACCCAATTAGTCGTTTGGGTACTTTATACAGCTTTCCTGACTGGCTAATCGAGCAATGGGTAACTGAATTGGAACCTGTCGAAACTGAGCAATTATGCCAAGCTTTCAATCAATCACCGACGATGGATTTGCGGGTAAATATTCTGCCAGATATTTCCAATCCAGAGCAACAACGAATCAAATTAATCGATACTTTTCAAGCTGCTGGAATTGAAGCTGCGCCATTACCTTACTTATCCCAAGGATTGAGATTCGTGGGGAATGTCGGCGCGATCGATAAATTACCTGGCTATCATCAAGGCTCCTGGACAATCCAAGATAGTAGTGCCCAACTCGTTACCCATTTACTAGATCCCCAGCCCCATGAAACGATCGTTGATGCCTGTGCTGCTCCAGGCGGTAAAACAACCCACATCGCTGAATTGATGGGCAATACTGGACAGGTTTTTGCTCTAGATAAAACAGCCTCACGACTAAAGAAATTGCAACAAAGTATCGATCGGTTGCAGTTAACTAATATTAAAATTTTAACTGGAGATAGTTGTGGATTTAGTGAATTAATTAATACTGCCGATCGAGTATTACTAGATGCACCCTGTTCAGGCTTGGGAACACTCCATCGTCGGGCTGATGCTAGATGGCAAAAAACACCAGCCCAAGTTCGGGATTTGGCTAAACTGCAAGCGAAATTACTTGCCAATACTGCAACCTGGGTCAAACCTGGCGGTGTGCTAGTATATGCTACTTGTACGGTATGCTCGATCGAGAATGAGGACGTGATTCTACCATTTTTAAAAACCCATCTTGATTGGCAAATTGAGCTACCACCAACTGATTCGCTAATGGCTAGTTTAGTAAGTGATGCTGGTTGGATCAAAGTGTGGCCCCACCGTCAACAAATGGACGGTTTCTTTATGGTGAAATTGCGTCGATTAAAATGAATAATCTTATCAGTAGATTAATTAATGCCGCACTAGCCGCTGTTGATCCATATAATGCGATTCAAAATCACTTGCAGCTAGATGGCGACAATTTAGTGATTGGCAATCGCATAATTAATCTAGCAGACAAAGATATTCGTTGTATCTCTGTTGGCAAAGGTTCTGTACCAATGGCTCGATCGATCGATGCAATATTCGGTGACAAAATTTCACAAGGATTAGTAGTTACTAAATATGATCATTTAGGTGATGCTAAATTTCCAAATAATTGGGAATGTATTGAATCAGCGCATCCAGTTCCCGATGATCTAAGTTTGGATGCTGGCGATCGGATATGGCAACTACTAGCTGATTGTACTGAACAAACTTTAGTGCTGGCATGTATCTCCGGGGGTGCTTCTGCGCTGGTGGTTGCACCACGTAATTGGAGTGCTTTAATCGAGCTATTAACCAATCCGCCCACTACCGAAATTAGTCAATCAACCCAACAACTAATTCAATCTACGTTGTCTAGTCAATCTATCGATCTGGCTAATATCAATCCTGACGAAAATATCTCTCTGACTACACTACAGGCGATCGGTACGGCACTATTAGCGAGTGGACTATCGATTGAGAAAGTTAATGCAGTACGATCAAGTATCGATCGATTAAAAAATGGTGGTTTAGTCGATCGAGTTAGCAAGGGCAAGGTAATTGGAATGATTTTATCAGATGTAATTGGCGATCCGATTGCCTTGATCGCGTCGGGTTTAACCAATCATCCTAATGCAGATAATATCTTAGTTGGCAATAATCTTCAAGCTTGTCAATCTGTTGCAAAAGTAGCATCTGAATTGGGCTATAGTTCGCAAATTATTACTACCGAATTAGATGGAGAAGCGCAGATTCGAGGTGCAGAAATTGCCAGAGAGATTATTATCAAACCAGCTAAAACTATTTTGATCTATGGTGGTGAAACTACGGTAAATTTACCTAAAAATTGCACAGGCAAAGGTGGACGCAATCAAGAATTAGGATTAGCAGCAGCGAACGAATTAGCTAAACATCATATCCCTGCATGGGTAATTACCCTGGCGACTGATGGCACAGACGGACCGACAGATGCAGCAGGAGTAACTGTAAATAACACTACAATCGATCAATCTTTAGCATTAGGATTGGATCCTCAATCAGCACTCGATCGACATGATGCTTACCCATTTTTTCAGCAATTGGGAGACTTGCATCTAATTGGGGCAACGGGGACGAATGTGGCCGATATTTTGATCGCAATCCGTCCGTAATTATTAATTATCAATTATCGATTAATACCTACCCTCGTTTCATCGCCCGATCCATATCGCGCTTATCGTCTCTCTTCTTGAGATCATCGCGTTTGTCGTGGAGCTTCTTACCTTTCACCAATGCGATCGTTACCTTGACCCTACCCCGTTTCAGGTACATCTTCAACGGTACCAAAGTTAAACCCTGTTGCTCGACTTTGCCAGTCAGCTTACGGATTTCTTGCTTGTGCATCAGCAGTCTGCGAGTACGTGTTGGCTCATGATTGAAATAAGCTCCCGTGCTCGTGTGGGGCGAAATGTGAGCATTTAGTAGCCAAATTTCGCCCTTACGCAGCAAACCGTACCCATCGCGCAGATTGGCTTTGCCCTGGCGAATAGATTTTACCTCCGTTCCCATCAATTCAACCCCCGCTTCGTAAGTTTCGAGGATTTCGTATAGGAACCGCGCTTGCCGATTATCGGCAACAATTTTGATACTGTCGGATTTTTCTTTCTCGCTCATACTTCTATTTTACTATCGACATGTACGAGTGTCCAAGATGTTGGGAGGTGAGCAAAGATCTATTATTTATTCTGCAAAAGTCAGGAATCGATCTCGATTAGTTTGTAGTGATAACCATGATCGACACCCGACGTTACCTTTTTAGTACTAATAAAATATAACTTTATCTAAAGTTCTGGACTAATTGGTGAAATTTGGTATAGTTATTCCATCAAAAGAGATTTTCTTGCTCTAAGTGCTGTACCCAAGAGTAAGCTTAGATCGGATCGATGCAGAGATTGCTGACAATTTGTGATTTAGTCAAGATTTTGTCAATCCCGATCTCGCTCAATTTGTCAAGACACCCTCGAACAGGAGCAATTTGTATCAAATTTACGATTAACATCAACCGATTATCGCCTGATGGAGCTGTTTCCAGGAACTTGGAGCGAAAACATACAATTTTTGGTATGATAACGCCTGTTTACAATGTTCGATCTAGCTGGCTGATGGAAAACTATTATGGGTAATGTGATTGATTTTGGTGGTCGTCCGATTCATTTTATCGGGATTGGGGGGATTGGGATGTCAGGGCTTGCCTATGTATTGGCAAGACGGGGATTACCTGTTACTGGTTCCGATATTCGATCGACTAATATTACTCAGAAGCTGGAAGCAGAAGGCGCGCACATCTTTTTTACCCAGACGGCCAGCAATTTAGACTATTTTCAGGATCATCCATCGGGGTATTCTACGCCACAAATTATCTGTTCGACCGCGATTGGTAAAACTAATGGAGAACTAGCTGCTGCCTTAGAACTAGGCTGTCCGATTTTTCATCGATCGGATGTACTGGCAAAATTAATTAGTGAATATTCGAGTATCGGTGTTGCTGGTACACATGGCAAAACGACTACGAGTAGCATGATTGGCTATATGTTGGTAGCGGCAGGTGTCGATCCGACAATTGTGGTAGGTGGAGAGGTAGCCGCTTGGGATGGCAATGCCAGAGTTGGCAACAGTGAGTATTTTGTAGCTGAAGTAGATGAATCCGATGGTTCGATCGTCAAGCATTCGCCGAAAATTGGAATAATTACCAATATCGAGCTAGATCATCCCGATCACTACAAGAGCCTCGATCAGGTGGTTGGTGTCTTCACTGCTTTTAAGCAACAGTGTCAAATTACGATCGGATCCGTAGATTGCGAGATCGTGCGCGAGCAAATTAAACCAACGATTTCCTATAGTGTTGAGCCTGAGCAAGCTGCTGATTATACCGCAACAAATATTAATTATCATTCAGCCGGAACTTCTGCCCAAGTATATGAATATGGCAAATTATTGGGCACATTAGAACTAGGAGTGTTGGGCAAACACAACCTCAGTAATGCTCTAGCTGTAATCGCAGTAGGTCGTAAGATTGGCTTAGACTTTATGGCGATCGCCTCTGGACTAGCTAGCTTCGATGGTGCCAAACGACGGTTTGAACTTCGAGGATATCAGAATCACATTACTTTTATCGATGACTATGCTCACCATCCCAGTGAGATCCTCGTCACTCTCAGTGCTGCTCGCTTGCGAGTCGGTGCCGAGCGGCGGGTAGTAGCCATCTTCCAACCTCACCGCTACAGCCGTACTTTAGAATTTCTCGCTGAGTTTGCCCAATCTTTTAAAGATGCTGACTTGGTGGTGATTACAGACATCTATAGTGCGGGAGAGCCAGATACTGGAGCAATCAGTGGCGAGAAAGTCGTAGCAGCAATCGGACGCTATCATCCGCAAGTTTGCTATCAACCGACTCTCGAAGCTGTATCCCAATACCTGACTCAAAATCTTCGGCAAGGTGACATCTGCTTGTTCTTAGGAGCAGGCAATCTCAATCAAGTTATTCCCAACATCGTAGATTTTTATCAAACCACTGCTCATGCCAAACAACCAGAAAATGTAGTCTGAAATTCGTTGCTTAGTGGATCATCATGCTAAATTGTTTTTGTTAAGCAATTAAGCTGCTGTAAGTTTTATTTATACATTCGATAATCCGATCGCTATAAATATTTGACTTGCTACCTAGCTCCGATATTTTTCTAATTTTTTTGTTATTGGTAACTACCACCCGATTTTAGTAACCTAATTTACTTACTATGACACTTTCCCAAGACCGTTCTCCGAGTCTAACTACTCGGATTCAGCAATCGGTACAAGTTGATTTAGCTCCCCATCAAGAGTTAGAAATACCTACTGAATGCCCAATTAGGTTTGCTGTATCGCTCAAAGGTTTGACAACGTGGAAAGTAGGTGGATTAGCCCAGTACTATCTAGAACCCCGCACTCTTGCCGAAACCCAAGCTGGTTTAGCTTGGGCTAGACAAAATGATTTACCAATTACAATTATTGGGGCTGGTTCTAATTTATTAATTAGCGATCGCGGGTTGGTAGGTTTAGTAATTTGTACCCGCCATTTACGCCATGTCAGTACGCAGTTTGACAACGAAACTCATTCTGTTTCCGCAGATGCGGGTAAAATGGTCGCTAGCCTAGCTTGGCAAGCAGCTCGTAGGGGTTGGGGTGGAATGGAGTGGGCAGCAGGGATTCCAGGCACTCTAGGCGGTGCTGTGGTGATGAATGCTGGGGCACATGGACATAGTACTCAGGAAATCTTAGTCAGTACTGATGTCTTGAATCTGGATGGATCGATCGAAACTCTGACCAATCAAGACTTAGACTACAGCTATCGCACTTCCAATCTCCAAGGTGATGCTCGGATTGTTTTGAGTGCCAAATTTGAACTGCAAGCAGCAGGTGATGCTGAAGAAATCAAAGCCCGCACCTTCCGCGACTTAGAAAAACGTCACAGCAAGCAACCTTATGACAGACCAAGCTGTGGTAGTGTATTTCGCAATCCCAGCCCCCAATATGCCGCCGTCCTAATTGAAGGATTAGGACTCAAAGGACATCGGATTGGTGATGCGGAAGTTTCGACCCTTCATGCCAATTTTATTATCAATCGCCAAGATGCTACCGCCAAGGATATTAGGGAGTTGATTTTCTACGTTCAGAGCCAGGTTAAATCGAAACATGCGATCGAATTAGAGACCGAAGTTAAGATGCTTGGTGAGTTTTAATCTAGGCTTTAGGCTTTAGACGTTTGTGCTCTAGGGAATTCTAATTTATGGACTTTATTTGGGTACTATAAAGAGCTAGGCTCGGTCTGTGGTATTGGTAGGCCTAAAGCCTAAAATCTAAAGCCTAACCCCTTTCATTCGGATACCCTCACCCCCGAATTTTCTTACTCCGGTAAGATGGAATATTGTTTAGATTGACTAAAAACTTAAAAGATTATGACTCAGGGAAAAGGATTTGGCGGCTTCGGTCTTGGTAAGATGAAAGAACTTGCTGATGCCTTCAAAAAAGCGCAACAAGTACAAGAAGATGCAAAAAAACTCCAAGAAGAATTGGAGATCATGGAAATTGAAGGACAAGCAGGCGATATAACCGTAGTTTTGAGTGGGAATCAAGAACCCCGCAGGATTAGCATCGGAGCTGATGCAGCTAGCAAAAATCCTGAAGAACTCTCTGAACTAGTGCTCGCAGCCATGATGGATGCCTACGAAAAATCCACCGCCACCATGCGCGAACGGATGGAATTACTCACT
>JAJAYU010000107.1 GCA_026786125.1 Chamaesiphon sp. | reverse complement strand
GCCCCAGCCAAACCGGCCGATTTCGAGGGAACGCAATGCTTTTTGGAATGATTCTTGGAAGGTGCGACCGATCGCCATTGCTTCCCCAACGGACTTCATTTGCGTGGTCAAAGTCTGGGATGAGCCAGTAAATTTCTCGAACGCAAAACGCGGGATTTTGGTAACGACATAATCGATCGTTGGTTCAAAGCAAGCGGGGGTTTTCTTGGTAATATCATTGGAAATTTCATCTAGGGTATAACCCACCGATAATTTCGCGGCAAATTTAGCGATCGGAAAGCCCGTTGCTTTAGAAGCTAGTGCCGAACTCCGACTCACACGGGGATTCATTTCAATCACGATAAATTCACCCGTATCAGGATGTACCGCAAACTGGATATTAGAACCGCCCGTCTCTACCCCAATCTCGCGAATGATTTTAATCGACGCATCCCGTAACCGCTGATATTCCTTGTCCGTCAGGGTTTGCGCCGGAGCAACAGTGATCGAATCTCCGGTGTGAATCCCCATCGGATCGATATTCTCGATCGAGCAAATAATCACCACATTATCGGCTAGATCCCGCATCACCTCTAGCTCGTACTCTTTCCAGCCCAGCAGAGATTTCTCGACCAAAATCTGATCCACAGGGGAAGCATCCAGTCCGGTTTGGACGATCGCTTCAAATTCCTCTTGATTATAGGCAATCCCTCCTCCGGCTCCGCCCAGGGTGAAGGCAGGACGAATGATCAATGGGTACGTCCCAATCTGTTTTCCGACTTCTCGCGCCTCTACGAGGGTTTTAGCGATGCCTGAGGGACAAACTGGCACACCGATCCGCCCCATCGCCTCCTTGAATAACAGCCGATCTTCGGCCATTTCGATCGCATCTAATTTCGCGCCAATTAATTCGACCCCATATTTCGCTAATACCCCGCTCTTGGACAGGGCTACAGCCAGATTCAGTGCTGTCTGTCCGCCCATTGTTGGCAGCAGGGCATCAGGGCGTTCCTTCGCAATTACCTTTTCAATCAATTCTGGCGTGAGCGGCTCGATATAAGTCCGATCTGCCGTATCTGGATCGGTCATGATCGTTGCCGGATTGGAATTGACCAAGATGACGTAATAACCTTCTTCGCGCAGTGCTTTACAAGCCTGGGTGCCAGAGTAGTCAAATTCACACCCTTGTCCGATCACAATCGGCCCAGAACCTAAGAGTAAGATTTTGTGTATGTCAGTCCGGCGAGGCATAAGGTTAGGGGGATGGGGATGGGGAGATTGGGGGACGGGGAGCTAAAATTAATTATTAATTCCGATCTATCTTAAAGGCTTTAGGGTACCTGTTGGGGATTTTTTCAATTTTGATGCTATTGCTAGTTTCTTGCTCCCCGCTCCGCTTATTTTTTAATTTGACGTAAGTTGTAGCAATCGGCGGCAAATGGGGAACTATAGCATGGGATCGAAATTCTCCTCCAGCCGAAACCTTACCCTGAAGCCATGACAACCACTATCAATCAAGAATTCGACAGATTGGCTCAATCTGTCAATCAAACGCTCACTACTCATCAGCAACAGATCCAGCTCGAACGGGAGCAAATTAAGTGCCTGACTCAATTGTTGAGTTCTTGCGTGAATTTTAGTTTGGATGAACATTGTCTAAGTGCGATCAAACGGTTAACCGAATTACTTGAGCAGCAGCAACAATCTTCAACTCAAGTTTTCAATATTCTGACAACGCTTACCCAGGCAAAAGATGCTCAGAACTTGACCATCGATCAGAGCGGGAAGATTGCTACTTGTCTGAAGTTAGAACTAGGTGAATTAGCACAACGATTGAAGATAGACAAATTTACTAAATTATCAACTGCTACCCACAATCTTGCTACCTGGTCAAGGTTGATGATTGCATATCCAGATCCTGATGGCTATCAGTGGCAATTTCCCAGTTCCAAACGTGGTTTCTATCACAATAGCCGTCTCCAAGTTATTGGTACCAAAACTGTTGATTTAGTAGAGAATTCATCACTCAATTAAAGATCGGTATCAATTTAAACTCTTCCCTATTCCCTATTCCCTATTCCCTGACCTTGGCTTAATAACTTAGTAATTATCCGCAATAATTGTTCTGGATTCACTTGCTTCCAGAGATAATCATCGACATATTGCTTACTAATTGGACTGACTGGATCTACCTGATTAGCGATCGCTAGAATCTTAATCTCACTCATTGTGTTGGATTTCCGAATATTACCAATTAGTCGATCAACTATTGCGGTATCTAAGTTCAGATCGATAATCAGTAAATCTGGTTCAAACATGGATATCTGTCTGAATGAGGATTCGGCAGATAGTAACCAAGTCACTTGATATCTAGCAGCAGTGAGAATATCACAGATGAAGTTTGCTACATCTTCATCTGGTTCGATTAATACAATTTGATTAAGAACTGGATTGAGTTCAGGATCTTGAAATGATAATTTACGATTCATTTCGACCCAATCATTGCGCTCGGTTACTTCCAGTGGTTGAGTAGCAATCCTGATCGTAAAAGTCGAACCAGAATCGATTGTTGATTCAACTTCGATCGATCCGCCGTGCAACTCGACTAATTGTTGAGTAATCGCTAATCCCAAGCCCATTCCTTCATAGTCTCGCGCAAAGTTGCGGTTGAGTTGATTAAACTTCTTAAATAGTCGGGGGATTTGAGCTTCTTCAATCCCAATTCCACTATCTTCGATTTCAAAGACAGCATCAGAATCTTCCAACCAGGACCGGACAATTACGGTACCATGTTCAGGCGTAAATTTGATCGCATTATTTAAAACATTTAATAATATTTGATAGATCCGTTTAGTATCACCACAAAATCGCAGATCTCGACCGCTGATTTGAGAAACATCATTACCATTATTAATAATTTGGACTTGGAGATCGATCTTGCCCTGCTCTGCTTTGAGCCTCACACTACCAACTACTTGCTTAATCAACTTAGAAAGTGAAAATTCACTAACTTTGAGAAAAGTTTTGCCAACTTCTAACTTATAAAAATCTAGAATATCATCAACCAACTCAGATAAATGTTCACCACTATTATGAATAATTTGAAGATAATTCTGTTGTCGATCGGTTAGAGTAGCTGGTGGCAATCTTAACAATGTTGCCGACAATCCCAGGATACTCGTCAATGGCGTTCTTAGTTCATGACTCAGGAGTGCCAAAAATTCAGTTTTAGATTGATTTGCAGTCTGGGCGACAATCACAGCATCCCGCAATTCTTGTGTTCTTTCATTGACTCGCTGCTCTAGATTTTGGCTAGTACACAAACTCGCTGCATACAGCTCAGATTGAGCGATAGCAAAAGCTAAATGTTCAGAAATTTGTTGCAAGAATTCAGTTTCACTAGCTTGCCAATTTCGTGGAGCCTGACACTGATGGGCGATTAATAAACCCCACAATTCTCTATTTACTACAATTGGGATCACCAATTTAGATTGAATCTGTGATCGAGCCATCAAATCTAGCATACACTGATTTTTGGCGTATTCTAGCTCGACTCGATTGATCGATCTAGTCATGCCACTGCGGTACTTTTCCCACAACGGTCGATCGTCAAAACAGTCTTGATACTCACTAATATCTAAAACTGATTGAAAATCTACATCACTATTTTTGGTTTGTGGATTCCGCCTAATTGCTTCATAAGCAACTCTACTCCTACTCACATAACCATCAAAGCTTCGATCCTGTACCTTGCCATCTACTTTGGCAAATTCAAACTGATAAATAATTAATCGATCCGCATGTAAAAATGCCTGTACCTGCTCGACAGTCGCTTGCAATATCAGTGGCAAATCCAATGTCTGATGGATTTGGGTACTGATATAGTTGAGTAGTTTAGCTTGAGCCAACTGTTGTTGCAAATCAATTTCTCGCTGGCTGAGTTGCTCTATCGCCATAGTCTTTAAATTACCTCTGGCGGCAGGAGACTCACCAGTCCGCACTTTGGCTAATTGCTTATTTATTGAATTAGACATTGGTGAAACTGAGGATACGAACGGGAATCGATCTACGGAAAATATTTTAGTTGTCAAATGACTCGTTGAGACTCAAAATAAGAGAAATAGTTGCTCGATTAAAAGTGGATTTAGCCATTGTTCAATGATGGCGACCAAAGGACAATATTTGAATATAGGAATTGCATCAATTTAGTACCACCTACTAATAATCAGTCTAATCTGACTGATATTGGTTTCAAGGAATACACATGTTTACATCATTATTGCTTGGGAGCGATTTCTATCTCTACAGCTCAAAAGCCGATCTCCTAAAGCCTATTCCCTGATAGAATGAGTCAGCCATTGGAGGACAAGACCCTTGAGTACGCGAGTTATTATTTTACGCCACGGACAGAGTAGTTATAACAGCCAAGGACGGATCCAAGGACGCAGTGATTTGTCAGTGTTGACCGATCGAGGTCAAGCAGATGCTAGGCTGACGAGTGAAGCATTTCAAGGATTAGAATTTAGTGCCGCTTACTGTAGTCCACTCCAACGAGCGCATCAAACAGCAACGACAGTCTTAACTGGGTTGGGACAACAGGATTGTTTACAGACAGACGATCGATTACTGGAAATCGATCTGCCCTTGTGGGAAACTATGCTCAATCAGGACGTGCGGGAAAAATATGCCCAACAGTATCAAGCCTGGAAAGAACGTCCCCACGAACTAAAGATGTTGCTCCCCCAAGCGGATGGGAGTCAGCAAGAATTTTTTCCAGTCTTATCCCTATCCGCCCAAGCAACCACCTTCTGGCAAGGAATTATCCCCCAACACCAGGGACAAACAATCCTAATCGTCGCCCACAATGGCATCAACCGCGCTCTAATTAGCACAGCACTGGGAATACCCCCACGTCTCTATCACAGCATCCAGCAGTCAAACTGCGGTGTCACAGTCCTCAATTTTAGCGGCGGTTGGGGCGAGAACGTTCAGTTAGAATCCCTCAATCAAACCAGCCATCTCGGTCAAAAATTACCCACATTTCGCCCTCCAAATCAAGGACCTCGCTTTTTGCTCGTCCGTCATGGCGAAACCGACTGGAACCGCGCTGGCAAATTCCAAGGTCAAATCGATGTCCCGCTCAATGATAATGGACGCAATCAAGCCAGTCTAGCCGCAGAATTTTTAAAAACCATCGAGATTGATTTTGCTTTTACCAGTCCGATGTCCCGCCCGAAGGAGACAGCGCAGATTATCCTCAAAGATCGATCGCAATTAACCTTACATGAAGATACAGATCTCCGCGAAATCGGACATGGACTGTGGGAAGGCAAATTTGAAGCCGAAATCAAAGCCGAATACCCAGGCGAACTAGAACGCTGGCAAAGTCATCCCGAATCTGTCCAAATGCCCGAAGGTGAGAATCTCCAAGATGTCTGGACTCGTGCAACCGCTGCTTGGCAAAAAATTATCGCTCAAGTCGGAAATCAACCGCAAACAGGGATTGTTGTTGCCCATGATGCGACGAATAAAGTCTTGCTGTGCAATCTCCTCGGATTGGGTTTAGCCGATATCTGGAAGATCAAGCAGGGTAATGGTGCTGTGACAGTAATTGACTATCCCGATGGGATTGAGGGACAGCCTGTGATTCAAGCTCTGAATCTGACTAGTCATCTTTCTGCTGGCGGTATTCTCGACAAAACCGCCGCTGGTGCGTTGTAGGCAATTACGACTCCAAATCTCCCCTACAAATCCACTTAACCATGACCTCGATTAGGTTTGTAATCTACCAATCCGATCAATTTACGGACGCTACGCGAACGGTTAAAATAGAATCATCACAGAAGCCTAGCTAATTGTCAGTATCTGCGGCGGGTCATCTATTTCCAATTCAGTAATGAACCAATTATTTCAACAGGTTAGAGTATTAGACCCAATCTTGCCCACAGAGCGACTAGCAGATATATTAGTTATCGATGGTGTAATAAAAGAAGTTTCAAGCACAACCCAACTTCCCACAGATTTAACGATTACCCCTGGCGAACACCTGATTCTCGCGCCTGGATTAGTCGATTTGTATAGTCATAGTGGCACACCTGGACATGAAGAACGGGAATCGATCGAATCCCTGCTCCTAGCAGCCAAAGCAGGGGGATTTGTTCATGTCAATATATTACCCGATACCTTACCTGCACTCGATCGAGCTAGCAGTATTATCAGTCTTGATCGAGAGTATCACCAAATCGCTGCCCAAATTCCCAATTGTCCCCAGATTGGCTACTGGGGTGCGCTAACTGAAGGGGTAGCTGGCAAAATGATGACGGAACTCGCTGAACTCAGCACCACTAATATTAGTGGCTGGGCGGATGGTTGTCCGATTTCTAATCCCGCTCTAATCCGTCGGTTCCTGGAATATCTCAAACCATTCGATCGTCCGATCGGATTATACGCCCTTGATCGATCTTTGCGGGGTAACGGGTTGGCTCGATCGGGAGTAGCTGCACTCAAATATGGCTTACCAGTCGATCCTGTCAGTAGTGAAACCGCCGCTCTAGCCGCGTTGATCGAAATCATCGCCGATATTGGCACCCCCGTTCACCTGATGCGGATTTCTACCCGTCGTGGTGTCGAAATTATCGCCGCCGCTAAACAACGCGGCGTACCAATTACCGCCAGTGCTACCTGGCTGCACCTGATCGCCGATACAACCGACCTCGCCACCTATGACCCCAATTTCAAGCTCGACCCGCCTCTAGGCACCTCAGACGACCGGATAGCTCTAATTGAGGGAGTGAAAAGGGGAGTGTTGGATGCGATCGCGATCGACCATAGCCCTTATACTTATGAGGAAAAAACTGTAGCTTTTGGTGAAGCTCCGGCTGGTGCGATCGGGTTAGAATTAGCTCTACCGCTACTGTGGCAACATCTAGTCATGTCAGGTAAGTTATCAGCTCTCGAACTATGGGCGGCATTGAGCATCAAGCCAGCTCGATGTCTCCACCAATCGCCACCCACCCAGCGAATTCTTTTTGATACTCAAACAGCCTGGACAGTAACTCAAAATAGTCTAAAATCTCTCTCCCACAATACGGCATGGCTAGGTCGAGAAGTGATTGGTAAACTGACCTGAGATCGAGTCACAACCGAACTCCTAACTCACAATTCCTTTTATGGGCATTGATTTTGGTATAATGTCAAAAGCAGCAATGGGCATGGGTTAGACTAGCATTATGGTTTATGAACAAGATCTAAACTTCCTGGAGGATGATCTCGATCTAGATCGTCCTCTGGACGATCTGGATACTTTGGCTGTGTTGGATGCCAATCCAGAACCACTCAAGCCAGATCCAGCGGAAATGTTATTACTACTTTCCGACCCCATCACTGCTCAACGAATGCTGGCTGCACGAGCTTTCTGTGAAATTCAAGATGACCGCGCCATTCCCCATTTGATCCGCCTGCTCACCGATCCTTGCCCACTGGTAAGAGTTGCCGCTAGCTATGCACTAGGGCGCAATCCCAGCCCTGATGCTGTCGAACCATTAATTGCACAACTTGATCGAGATTGGAACGGTTATGCTCGAAAGGGGATTGTTTGGGCTTTAGGTAACTGTAAGGATCGTCGCGCGCTCAAGCCACTATTACGCTCGCTCAAGGTCGATATTTCGGCTGTCAGGCTCTGGGCAGCTAGTTCTCTGGGGCAAGCCGCAGATCTCAGTTATGAGGCGGTCATCGCTACTGTCCCCCCGATTATCCAAGCTTTGATCAATGATCCCTTAGCCGCTGTTCGGAGCAATTGTGCTTGGTCATTGGGGCGATTGTGTCGGGAATTACCATCAAATGTGGTGTATGCAACTGCGGTAGATGCCCTAATTCAAGTATTAGAAGAAGATCCAGATCTTGGGGTAAGAGACGATGCCAAATCAGCACTACTCAAGCTCGGAGATCCACGGGGGATTCAAGCCATCGAAAATCTCGAATCAGACCTGAATTTATAAATACGTCAATAATTAATAATTATTAATTAATTCCCTGTGCTTCTTTGGCAACTTGTTCGACAGGATCAGTTGCTAAAATTGCTAAACTTTGAGCAGCTAAATCTCCACCTAAATTACGCAGAGATCGAGCGAGTTGATATCTAATTTGCCAGTCAGGATTGGTGACAAAGGGAATCAAACTTTCAACACCATGAGGAATTCCTAATTCACCAATCGCACCAATTGCCGCAGTTTGAACCAGACTAGTCTCATTTGTCAGGGCAGTTTGTAATAGTTTTAATCCACGCGAATCTCCCAATTCACCTAATGCAGCGACAATACTAAATTGTACTAACCATTCGGGAGTAGTCTCGTAGAGATTTTGGAGATCGTCGAAAGCTTCAGTCAGTTTGAGCGCACCGATAGAGTCTGCGGCTGCGGCTTGGACATCAGGCTCTGGATCGTTGACCAATCGATCGCGTAAAATAATTAAACTCTCGGCTAGATCTTGGGATCCTAATGTTGCTAATTGGCTCACTGCTGCATAGCGAACGCGGGTATTATTATCTGTCACCAATTGTTTGATATAACTAAAAGCAATCGCTGGTTGCAGTTCTCGAACTAAATTTAAAGCTGTAATTCGATCACCCTTATTCTCTGAATTAATTAATATATCAATAGATTCAGTCATAAAATTATTAATAATGAAATAAAATATAGCCAAAACAATAGGGTTGTTATGCTAACAACCCTATCATTAAAGTCTTATCTACATTCTACCAGAATTAATAGAAAGGCTCCGCTATCAATTATCAACTATCTATCCTCTAGCTTCAGCTGCTCGTTGCTCCTCCTGAGTTTGGGGTGGACGATAGCCATGCTCGAAGGCAAACCGGACTAATTGAGATCGATTTTCTAGATTTAGCTTGGTGAGAATATTACTCAGGTGAGTCTGAACCGTACGGGGACTGATAAACAAGCGTTGACTGATTTGTTTATTAGTCAAACCTTGAATTACTTCCCAGAATACCCGCGCTTCTGCTGGTGTCAATGGTAAGTCTTCTTCTGGCTCAGGATCTCTAGCTTGATTTGTCGGCCCTAGACTATCACCATAGTCGGATCCTGAATCATTATCTTCAGGTACTTTTTGCATCAGCCGCACCATTTCGGAATGAATCCGGCGAGAACGTTCGAGTTGAGCTTCGATTTTGGCTAGCAGCTCTAGTGGCTCAAATGGCTTGGTGATATAGTCATCTGCACCAATATAATGACCTTGAATCCGATCTTCAAGATCCTTTTTGGCCGTCAAAAAGATAAATGGGACTAGTTGTCCAGGTCTAGTTGCCCGTAAGCGGCGACAAAAATCTAGCCCATCCATCCCTGGCATCATGATATCTGATACGACTAAATCGGGTGGATCCTGAGTAAAAAGTTTTAATGCCTGGACTCCAGACGTTACTACCCGTACCGAATAACCACGCTTTTCTAAATAGCGTGTCAGTACGGTTTGGAGCGTTTTGTCATCGTCTACTAATAATATTTTTTTCACGGTTGAATCCTTGATGTCACAACAATTGGCTAGGGGAATGGGGATAAGAGGATGAATTAATAAATTTAATGGTGGAGTTTAACTATTAAAATAAAATTTAGAGATATGCTGCTAATTGGCTTTAGTCCAGCGGAAAGTCACTAAGTTACAGGCAATCGATTCTCTAAAGAGAGGCTACTGCCAAGGACAACCTATCTATATATTCCCACATCCAACCATTCAATCAGGAAAGTTATGTAAAATTTCAGAGCAATATTTTGCTGATGGCTTACTTGCATAGACATTCGCTGCCAACTATCTTTAATTATTCCCTTTATTTACCGAGATATCGCAGGCACAGCATTTATCACCGATTTTAGATCCACTCCCATCCAAAATTAGTCAAACACGACTGTTTTATTGCCATATACTAGCACTCGATTTTGGAGATGGTGCCGGACTGCTCGTGCGAGGACGATGCGTTCGAGATCTTTGCCTGTTCTAATCAAATCGTCCACCTCGTCGCGGTGGGTGACACGGACGACATCCTGTTCGATAATCGGCCCAGCATCGAGTTCGGAGGTGATATAGTGTCCCGTTGCACCAATGATTTTTACGCCGCGTTCGTAGGCTTTGTGATAGGGATTGGCACCGACAAATGCAGGGAGGAAGGAGTGGTGAATATTAATAATGCTATGACTAGAGAAGCCATCGATCGTTTCTGGACTAATAATTTGCATATATTTAGCCAAAATTACTAAGTCAATCTGATACTC
>JAJAYU010000106.1 GCA_026786125.1 Chamaesiphon sp. | reverse complement strand
AGTGGCTTCATCAACATACATTTTTGGCTCAGTTGGAAAATTATTCATTCTAGTATCTCCATCATTGTTGATATATGGCATTGGTTACAACCTCAGTATCTAAAAAAGTTAATAAAATTCTGTTCATTATCTGCTAAAACTGAATACCGATGATCTAGATCCCTTCAGAATTGTTGAAAATGTAATAAAAATTTGTATGAGCGCAGATATTCGATCCAAAAAATAGGCTCAACAAGCTCATGGTATAATCGCTTCAGCAATTGTTGAGTTAAAACTAGTGTTCATCAAATAGTTGCTAAAAATCTAACAGTATTATGTAAGTACCCCAACTAACAATCGGCGATAATCTGCAAATAAACTAGAGAAATATTTATGTCTTGGAAAAATGGATCGATTGCTGCTATTGTCGCCGTGTGGGGACTGAATTTTGCACCTAAAGTTGAAGCTCAAACGGTCACAAATAAAGGATTTTCTGATTTTGTCTCTGGGCCAGGCACGATCCTGTATCTTGGTGGAGCGTCATTGCTACCGTTACTGACTGACGGCTCTCAAGGTGGACAACATGCCCTCCGAGTAGTTGATGCACTAGCAACCAGTGCAGCACTATGCACTGGACTTAAAGCAGTGATCAAATCGCCTCGCCCTGATGTGCCTAGCGAAGTTGATAGTTTTCCAAGCTGTCATGCGACAACAGCCTTTGCAGTTGCCAGGATTCAAAGTCACTACCATCCTGACTATGCCGCGCTCTGGTATGGTGGTGCTGCGTTGATTAGTTATTCACGAGTAGATCTCAATCGTCACCGTGTTACCGATGTGCTAATTGGGGCAGGTTTGGGTTATTTAGTCGGAGACATTGAACTGAGTCAAAAACATGGGTTGATCCTGTTTCCACTAATCGGTCAAGATAATCAAGGAAATACAGTCGTCGGCTTACAAGTCAAAGGCGAGTTCTAAATTCTTAATATTTGCTTGCAAATGTGGCGGATACTTCCAAAGCAGTCTAGAGTAAGAAGTAGTAGTGGAGACCATCGGTCAGAGGTTGTGAATGAGTCAGCAAAGTCCTTACGATCGGCTAGGTGTAGCAGAAGATGCTACCTTTGAAGAGGTTCAAGCTGCCAAACAGCGAGTACTTGCTCGATCGGGCGGAGATATCCAGCTACAAGATAGTATAGAAGCTGCTTATGATGAGATCGTCATGGAACGGCTAAGGCTCCGTCAGCAAGGCAAGATCAAAGTACCCGAAGGTATCAGATTTCCTGAAAAACCCCTGGCAGCCGTCCCTAAATTTCCCTCTCTCTCTGTTGCAAATTCGCCCAGTTGGTTAGGTGACACGTTTGAGCGTCCCAGCCAGTCAGAAGTCCTCACAACTGCTGGAGTCTACACAGTCCTCAGTGGTGTTGCCGCACTATCAGCAGGTTCGACAATATTACCAACCCTAATTGCTTTTGGTACTGGCTTCAGCTTGTATTTTATCAATCAAAAGCAACGTCGATTTAAAAGGGCGTTACTGGGTACTTTATTAGCGTTGGTACTTGGTACAGTTGTTGCTGGGTTGTTGGTAAATACGCTACATTTACCTATTGGTCAAATTGGACTGAGTGGAGAAACTTTTGCGAGCTTATTAATTTTTGTACTATTGTGGGTGACGAGCACTTTTACAAAATAATTGTTCAGCGGTTTTAACCGCTGCTAGCTAGGTGTGTTGGGTTATCTCCTGAAGGAGAGGCTCAGCCAGCATTCTTCATCCCAACCTACAGATCTATCAACTATCAACTAATTAATCCTGTTCGCGTTGCTTTAATAAATCCACACCCATTGAGGTGCCGAGTCTAGTAGCTCCAGCGAGAATTATTTCTACAGCTCGATCGTGTGTAACAATACCACCAGATGCTTTGATTCCAACTTGATCTTTAGTTAGCTCCTTGAGCAGCCGCACATCTGCGATAGTCGCGGCACCACTCCAGCCCGTTCCGGTTGCCAACATTCTCGCACCTGCATCCATGCAGAGTTGAGCAGCCATGATTTGTTCGGGTTGGGTTAGCAATGACATTTCTAGAATTGCCTTCACCATCAAGCCTGTCGATTCAGCAATTTCGGCAATCTCTCTGTGGACATCATCAATTTTCCCCGCCTTCAACCAGCCGATGTTAATGATCACATCTAATTCCTGAGCACCATTTTCCATCGCTTCTTGAGCCTCAAATAGCTTACTAGCCGTTGTTGTCGCACCAGTTGGGAATCCAATTATAGTACAGATTTGAATCCGTTTTTGGTGCAGTAAAGCCGTAACTTGACGCACATAGCAAGGGTTGACACAGACAGCCGCAAATCCATATCTATCGGCTTCTTCACAGGATTTATCCACCATTTCAGGTGTAGCAATACCGAGCAAGGAATGATCGATGAATGGAGCGATGTCGAGATTTTCGGATTGTTCGGTTCTCAATTTGGTGAATGGCTCGCACTGAGCGTAGCCGAAGTGTGAATGGTGAATGGTGAATGGTGAATGGTTGATTGTTGGGTTTCATTCTTCAACCCAACCTACCCAGATTATTTAATGACGATCCTTACCTAATTTGCGACAAGACATATCGCAACCTGTCGTAATCATCCTTGAGGATGAGGCTGACAGTGCGTCCTGCGGTGACTAGCCAAGATCTGTCTCGCGCTCTGAGTTGATGAATTTCTCGAATCGTCGCAGCAGTGAGAGCCTCCACTGGTGCACCTTGTACCTGTAGAAGTGTCCGCAAAAATTCTAATTGCTCGCTAAATCTGATAATCTCCTCTGAGCTGCACTGATATACCCCCTGATGGATTTGGGGCGGGCGCGGTGGGAGGTATTGATACATTTGCCCTTTATCGTCCTCAAAACCGATAATAGCGGCTTTAAATTCAGTTTTAAGCATGGCAAAGATCTGGGGCTGCTCCTCTCGCAATTCATCGAGAGACATCCCCAAAGCACGAGCGCGATGGACAGAATCGATCGGTGCGGTGGTAGCATGATAAACTACTGCCAGAATCTGATTGCCAGTTTCCTCATCAGCAGCCTTTACAATACTGCCAAAAGTTGGCATCACTGCTAATTTGAGATCTTCGGGTTCTAGACACTGAGCCAGAAATTCACAGGTAGATGTCTCAATTACCTCGGCGATATGCTGAGGATTTTTGGCTCCAGTGCTAAATTGAGGTAATGGTAGACGCATCAACGGTGGATGGTGAATGGTGGATGGCGAAAAGTGCGGTCTTGGGGTTTCCCCAAGTAAAGCACCTTTTCAAGACAGTGGATGGTGAATACACCATGAATTGCATATCACCAATAACTTAGGCAATAATGCTGTGAATATTGATACTGCTGTAATTTACCGACTAATGAAATCAGAATGCGATCAAATCATCTATCAACAATTTGGCGACTAATTCCACTGATTGAGTCTACTGGAGAGATTCAAATGTCGATTGATCGGTGGTTATTAGACCAACATATCTTAGGTCAAATTCCACCAACATTACGCTTCTACACTTGGTCAAAACCGACTATCTCTCTAGGATATCACCAACGCCACTATCCCGAACATTGGCGATCGCTAATTTGGCAAGATTCATCTGTAGATCTAGTTAAACGTCCCACAGGTGGGCGGGGTGTGTTGCATCAAGGAGATTTGACTTACGCCCTCATCGGTTCGGGTTTTGTGGGGAAAAGGGTCGAAGTATATCAACGAATTTGTCAGTTTCTGATCGATGGCTGGAGATCGCTTAATATTGATTTAAACTATGGTGTAGCAGGTAAGGGCTATATTCACAATCCTAATTGCTTTGGTACTGCAACAAGTGCGGATCTAGTTTGTGCAGATGGATATAAATTAATCGGTAGTGCCCAATTAATTAAATCAGGGGTAATTCTCCAACACGGTTCGATCCGAATTAATCCAGATTTAGATTTATTCAAGCAAGTATTTGATGAGACTATCACATTCCCACCTAGTGATATTTCACAGTTAACTAGTAGTCAGATAATTGAGACTATGACTACTTCAGCTCAAAGACATTTTCAGGTAAAATTCGAGATTGAGCCGTTGAGCGATCGAGAATGGTCAGAGATTAAACAAGACTCGATCAATGCATAATCAATTATAAATCACTGTTGAGCTAGAAAATACGAAATGGCAATAGATCGTAAGTGGACATCCAAGAAAAAAAGAGAATTGGAAGTATTGCTCAGATTAAAACGCTTATATCCAGATGCTACTTGTAGCCTTGATTATACAACTCCCGTCCAATTATTAGTCGCTACGATTCTCTCAGCTCAATGTACCGACGAGCGGGTAAATAAAGTTACTCCGGCATTATTCGCCAAATTTCCCGATGCTCGATCGATGGCTTATGCTGATATTTTGGATATTGAAGAATTGGTTCGATCGACTGGATTTTATCATAACAAAGCTAAGAATATTCAAGGTGCTTGCCGCAAGATTATGGAAGAATTTGGTGGTGAAGTACCGCAATTGATGGAACAGTTGTTGACATTACCAGGGGTGGCAAGAAAAACGGCTAATGTAGTTTCTGCTCACGCTTTTGGTAATATTCAAGGAGTCACTGTGGATACCCATGTTAAAAGGTTGACTAATTTAATCGGTTTAACAGCTCATCAAGATCCGATTAAAATCGAACAGGATTTAATGAAGTTTTTACCTCAACCAGATTGGGAGAATTTCTCGATTATGACCATCTATCATGGTCGAGCAATCTGTAATGCTCGCAAACCTAATTGTCCTGATTGTGAATTAGCAGAGTTATGTGCCTCGGCGCATCAGCCACCAAAGACAAAAGCTCAAGCAAACGCCACTTCCAAGGCACCTAGAGCCAAAGTGGTTTTAACCGCATCGGTGGTCAAAAGTTGCTAGTGGGAGTGTTTTTGGGCATCGCAGCAATTAGCTGGTTGATGGCAACGCAATCGATTATGCTATTCACGATTGGCTCGATCGGTTGTGCGATATTATTTGGATTAGGTAATGGGGGTGTCTTTAAACTTGTGCCCGAGTATTTCCCCCAGCAAACTGGGAGTGTCACCGGATTAGTCGGTGCGGCAGGTGGCTTGGGTGGCTTTTTTCCACCGATTGTTTTGGGTATTTGTCGGGATCTGACGGGTAGTTATGCCATCGGCTTTGGCTTATTGATTTTCTTCGCCCTCAGTTGTACCGCGATATTGAGCCAAACTTTCTTAAAGTCGTCTACTAAATTGTCTCATTAATTACCTCTGATATTAAACCTAACCCGCATTACAGTTACAACCAGCTTTGCCACAAACCTGTCCGTCTTTATGACCATTGGCACAGGCTGCGCTACAGTAGCTTTGACCATCCTTGAGGACAGCGGATTCGATCGAAACATTGCACAAGCAAGCATTACACGCACATTTTGTTAAAGTTGCAGTAGTCATGATTTAGTACCTCAATTCAATACCCTTTTACGATAACACATGAATGTCTGTTCATGTGTTAATTAGTGAATTAGATTGAAAAAAGTTACCATTCTGACATAGATAAAGTCAAAGATGTGTATGGTTTGCGATATGATCTGGTCTTATAACTGGATATTGAGATTTTAGGAAAAGAGGGTTAACAGGCTGTGATTAGAGTAGCGATCAACGGGTTTGGGCGGATCGGACGGAATTTTATGCGGTGTTGGTTGGGAAGAACCAATAGTCACTTGGAAGTTGTAGGTATCAACGATACTTCAGATCCCCGCACCAATGCTCATTTGCTCCGGTACGACACCATGTTGGGTAAATTCGATGCAGAAATCAGTGCTGATGATAACACCATCACTGTTAATGGTAAAACAATCAAGTGTGTATCCGATCGCAACCCAGACAATTTGCCTTGGAAAGAATGGGAAATCGATCTAGTAATTGAATCCACAGGTGTTTTCATCAGTCATGCTGGTGCTTCCAGACATATCAATGCTGGTGCCAAAAAAGTGCTAATTACCGCACCAGGTAAAGATGAAGACGGTACCTTCGTCGTCGGAGTCAATGAAAAAGACTACGACCACAACAAGCATTTCATTATTAGTAACGCTAGTTGTACTACCAACTGTCTAGCACCTTTTGCTAAAGTTCTCAATGATAACTTTGGGATCATCAAAGGTACGATGACCACCACTCACAGCTATACAGGCGACCAACGCTTGCTGGATGCGTCCCACCGCGATCTCCGTCGTGCAAGAGCTGCGGCGATGAATATTGTCCCAACATCTACTGGTGCAGCTAAAGCAGTATCTTTGGTACTACCAGAATTGAAAGGTAAACTCAACGGGATTGCACTGCGAGTACCTACTCCAAACGTGTCAGTTGTCGATTTAGTCGTCAATGTTGAGAAGAAAACCTTCGCTGAAGAAGTCAATGCTGCCCTTAAAGCGGCTGCTGAAGGTCAGATGAAAGGGATTTTGGACTTCTGTGAGCTACCATTAGTTTCCAGTGATTTTAAGGGTACTGATGCCTCTTCGACGATCGACGCTGCACTGACAATGGTCATGGGCGACGATATGGTCAAAGTCATCGCTTGGTACGATAACGAGTGGGGCTACAGCCAACGGGTTGTCGATCTTGCTGAAATCGTTGGTAAGAAATGGGTCAGATAATTAATTAATTGATAATTGATAATTGATAGCTCACCAGCTATTACTTACTACTTAAATTAAGCCTCCATCACATCATGATGGGGGCTAAATTTTTATAGCTCAATTCAGCGTAGATCCTAGTTGGTAGCCACTGCCTACCCCAAATACTGATTATTTTTATTAATTAACTATCAATTATCAATTATCAATTACTTGTACTGAGCGTAGCCGAAGTATCAACTAACTAACGCTTCCCTATACAATTGCTCATGAAGCTGGATCACAACTTCTAGATCGTAAGTAGAAATTCGCTCATAGCCTAGTTTAGCCATCTTAGCTGCTTCCTGGGGTTGATCGAGGATCCAGGTCATCGCAGCAGCTAATCCATCCACATTACCAACATCAATTAATAATCCACAACCGCCTTCGAGTAGATCTTTGGTACCCCTAATTTTGGTACCAATTGTTGGGACTTTTAAGGCTAAAGATTCTAGGACACAGCGGGGCAATCCTTCTTGAGCAGAGACTAGAATATTTGCACATGCAGCCTTCATCAATACTGGTACATCAGATCGATTACCTAGAAAGTGAATGCGATCTATCACACCCAATTCGGTGGCTAATTGTTTCATCTTGTCCATGAGGGGGCCAGAACCCGCCAAGGCAAAGTGTACATCCCTGCGCGCTAATTTGGAAAATGCCTCGATCGCATCCACATGATGTTTGCGCGTAGTGAACTCTGCTACTGATAGCAACAATGGGGTATCCTCCCCAATGCCCAATTGCTGACGCACATCTGCTACTGCGGCATCTGAGACAGTATCACGATTATAATATTTTAGATCAACCCCAATTCCAGGCATATAGTGGGTACGATTTGGTGCGACCAATCCATACTCCAGTGCCGCCAATTTATCCTCATGATTGATCGTGACTAGATAGTCTGTCCATTTACCAGCCGACTTTTCTAGATTAATAAATGCAGTGTTTTTGAGAGAATTGCCACCTTTAAAGAAGTGAAATCCATGTGCAGTATAAATCACTTTGCAGTTTAATTGATCGCGTAAATCTTTTAGCGCATATCGGGTCACAAACGCCGCCACCGGAGTATGAACATGGATAATATTGTACTTTTCACGCAAGACAATCTCCCGAATCTTGCCTGGAGTCCGTAATAAATTGCGGGGATCGAGGGGGTTACGCGACCATTCTACATCCCAGACTTGATCGAATCCGTTTAGACATTTAGGATCGGTAGAAATCCCGCAGGACATAGCATCGACTTGCCATCCAATTGATCGAAAATGAGCTGCAAACGGTAATAAGAAACTGGTTAGAGTACAGGGCAGAGTCGTAACCATTAAAACTCTATTCATAGATCATCAAGCCTAGTGAAAATAACAAGAAACCGCAAAATATTCGATCGAATAAGATTGAAAGTTAATAATATAGACTTACTCTATGTGCAATCCGTGCCCAGCACGTTTAAATAAAGCATTCAGATCACAACTTATTTGTGACGTAATCGTCCAGTATAACAAGGAAGCGAAAAGACTCCATCAGGGAATTTACCTACTTTTTAAGAGTTGGGTGTTGGGAGTGTGTTATGTAGGAGTGCAGGGGAAAAACAGAACGCTGGCGTTCCTCCGAACTCCGAACTCCGAACTCCGAACTCCGAACCCCGAACCCCGAACTCCCAACTCAGTACGGATACCCCTAGACCTTTGAGCACGAGATTGGGTAATAATAGGAAGAATCGATATAAAGTGACATAGCTATGATACCTACCGTAATTGAACAGTCTGGGAGAGGCGAACGCGCCTTTGACATTTATTCTCGGCTATTGCGCGATCGAATTATCTTCTTGGGCGACCAAGTAACTTCAGATTTAGCCAACCTCATCGTGGCGCAATTGCTATTTTTGGAAGCAGAAGATCCAGAAAAAGATATCTATTTGTATATCAATTCCCCTGGTGGTTCGGTTTCAGCCGGAATGGGCATCTTTGACACGATGAACCAAATTCGTCCCGATGTCTGCACTGTCTGTATGGGATTTGCTGCTAGTATGGGAGCCTTCTTGCTCAGTGCTGGAGCACAAGGAAAGCGGATGAGCCTGCCAAGTTCCAGGATCATGATTCACCAGCCTTTAGGCGGCGCACAGGGACAAGCTACGGATATCGCCATCCAAGCTAAAGAAATTCTCTATATCAAGGGTACCTTGAACGATCTACTCGCCAAACATACGGGTCAACCATTGGAGAAAATCCAAGAAGATACCGATCGAGATTTCTACATGTCTGCGGTTGAGGCCAAGGACTATGGTTTAATCGATACGGTGATTGATCGACGTGTCAGTGCGGTGAATCCACCCCTAGCTCTCGTCCAATAATTTTTGCAACAGCCGGAGTCCAAAATCTCAAAAATAGGGTGGGGAAAGTTATAAATCTCATCTTCCCTATTTTTAACTAAAGATTAGTAAACGAATATTAATTGGTCGTTGTCAATTCTCAATCCTTTGTGTTAGCTTTGGTGCAGGTAGTAAATTACTCGTTGTTACGGAACAGCTAACCAATTCAACACATTAGGAGGTGGTGCCCATGATCGAGAGTAGTACACGTTTGGGTCTCGAAACTGGAGTTAGCCGGCTGAGTGCCGGGACTGTCCTCTAGTCATCTGTAGGTCT
>JAJAYU010000105.1 GCA_026786125.1 Chamaesiphon sp. | reverse complement strand
GAACAGAATCAACGATTTCTTGAAAAACCATCATCTTAGCTCCTTAAATTTCCCTGTATGACCTATATTGTATCAAAAACGATACAAATCAGCAAGATCTGATTAGTGCTTGATCGATTGCGATAAAATAACCAGATAACCTGTCGAGTATCCAACATGACTGCTGCGCCCAAACACCTGAAAGCCAAAGCCCTCAAACCCAACAGCGTCAAACCTGCCAAAGAACTCTGTAGCGAATGTGGATTGTGCGATACCCACTATGTCCACTACGTCAAAGAAGCCTGCGCTTTTCTCAACCAACAGATTCCCACCCTCGAAACTCAAACCCACGGGCGCAGTCGGGACTTAGACAAAGAAGACGATCTGTACTTCGGTGTCCATCAGCAGATGATGGCAGCGCGGAAAATCGAACCAATCCCAGGTGCCCAATGGACAGGCATCGTTAGTACCATTGCGATCGAAATGTTGGAGACAGGTCTTGTAGAAGGGGTTGTCTGCGTCCAAAATACCCCTGAAGACCGATTCCAACCAATGCCGATTATTGCACGGACTAGAGCGGATATTCTCGCGGCTAGGGTGAACAAACCAACCCTCTCACCCAACCTCTCCATCCTCGAACAAATCGCCGAATCAGGCTTAAAAAAACTATTAGTCATCGGTGTGGGTTGTCAAATTCAAGCACTCCGCGCCGTCGAAAAAGAACTAGGGTTAGAACAGCTCTATGTCCTCGGCACACCCTGCACCGATAATGTTACCCGCGCCGGATTGCAGAAGTTTCTGGACACCACCAGTCGATCGCCATCAACGGTCGTTTATTATGAATTCATGCAGGATTTTAATGTCCACTTCAAGCATGAAGATGGTTCCACAGAACTAGTCCCCTTCTTCGGGTTAAACACCAAAGAATTAAAAGATGTATTCGCACCATCCTGTTTGAGTTGTTTTGATTATGTCAACTCCCTCGCCGACTTAGTTGTTGGCTATATGGGCGCACCATTTGGCTGGCAGTGGATCGTCGTCAGAAATGATCGGGGTCAGCAGATGCTAGATTTGGTCAATGATGCGATCGAAACTCAAGCCGTAATGTCCAAAGGAGATCGTACCGCCGCTGTCCAACAAAGCATTCCCGCCTACGACAAAGCCGTCACTTTACCGATGTGGGTCGCCAAAATCATGGGCGTAGTCATCGATAAAATTGGCCCCAAAGGACTCGAATATGCGCGGTTCTCGATCGATTCCCACTTTACCCGCAATTACCTCTTTACCAAACGTAATTATCCCGAAAAATTAGATCAGCATGTACCAGAGTATGCAAAGAAAATTGTAGCTCAGTACAAATTACCCCAGTAACTGCTTACTCCCTTCCCACCATCCACACTTCTCCTTGCGGAGAGCCTACGCCAACGGCTACGCTCTGCGAAGGCAGACGCTACGCGAACAGTGCGAGCCATTCACCCACTACCCTAGATGTCTAATTTTTCACTAGGAAGCGAGTATAATTGATCGAGAGAAGTAGCAAAAGAATTTAGACTAAAACATGCTAAAAGCTGGAATCGTGGGACTGCCAAATGTGGGCAAATCAACCTTATTTAATGCCCTAGTTGCCAATGCCAAAGCTGAAGCTGCTAACTATCCGTTTTGCACAATCGAGCCAAATGTCGGTAGTGTATCCGTGCCTGATGAGCGGCTCCAAGTCCTGGCAAACATGGTTAACTCTGAGGATATTGTCCCAACGCGGGTAGAGTTTGTAGATATTGCCGGATTGGTCAAAGGTGCTAGCAAAGGCGAAGGATTGGGCAGTAAATTTCTCTCCCATATTCGTGAAGTAGATACCCTGGTGCAGGTCGTTCGCTGTTTTGAGGACGATGATATCATCCATGTATCGGGAGTAGTAGATCCCAAGCAAGATATTGAAGTGATCAATCTAGAGTTAATTCTCGCTGATATCGACCAAATCGAGAAACGGATCGATCGAGCACGAAAAACTGCTAGAACTAGTAAGGAAGCGCAAATCGAAGTCGTCGCGCTGGAAAAACTTTTAATTGAACTAAATGCTGGTAAACCAGCGCGCAAAGTCGAGCTAAGTGAAGAAGAGAGCGAAAGCGTCAAGGGATTGGGCTTGCTCACTCGCAAACCGATGATCTATGCGGCAAATGTCTCAGAAGACGATTTAGCTACCGGAAATCACTTTGTCGAACAGGTGAAATTAGTCGCGGCGGCTGAAGATGCTCAAGTGACGATCGTTTCTGCTCAAGTAGAAGCCGAACTGCTAGAACTACCAGTTGAAGAGAAAGCCGAATTCCTCGAATCACTAGGCGTAACTGAAGGCGGCTTGAAGTCGTTAATTAGAGCAACCTATCACCTGCTCGGATTGCGGACTTACTTCACCACCGGACCGAAGGAAACCCGCGCCTGGACGATCAAGGCGGGGATGTTGGCACCTCAAGCAGCCGGAGTAATTCACTCCGACTTCGAGAAGGGGTTCATTCGAGCGAAAACGATCAGCTATGCGGATATGGTCGCTACTGGCTCCATGCAAGCGGCTAAAGATAAGGGGGTGCTGCGGAGTGAAGGAAAAGAATATTTAGTTCAAGAAGGAGATATTATGGAGTTCCTACACTCCTAGTAGGCTAGAGCAGAAGTTGAGATACTATTTCAAGCAGCAAGTGCTTTACCCTTATAAGTCCACTGAAAGGGCTTTGCCATTGTACGGTTAAAATAGTCGATGAAGTCCAGAATACGTGTTTTCAAGTCAGGCTGACTGATGGGGTTTCAGTTCAGCTTCTGCCAGTAACCTGCCGACATGACGGGGTGAAATCTTTTCGACGATCTTTTGCTCGACCATTTCTGCTGCTAATTCTCTATTTGTCCACTGACTAATTGGACGATTGTAGTCAGTTGGGTCGTCACAGGCTAGTTTGAATAGGTGTAAGATCTGCTCTAATTCAAACTTGGCTGGCGTTCCACTCCGCTGTCCATCGTATAATCGCTCGGACACGGGGATTTCTTTTTCCTGTCCCTCCATCCACCTTTTTCGCCACAGTCTTGCCATCTTCAGGCTAAT
>JAJAYU010000104.1 GCA_026786125.1 Chamaesiphon sp. | reverse complement strand
GTTATAAGGTGATCGGATTCTATGATGACGATCCGCACAAATGGGGTGAGTCGATCTTTGGGATTCCAATTACGGGACCGATTGGCGATTTGAGCCATGCAAAATGCGATGGAGCGATTATTGGACTAGGTGACAACCACGTCAGGAAGCAGGTGGCAACAACCATGGATCTGAATTGGATTACCGTCATTCATCCCTTTGCGTGGGTTCACCCCGAAGTGCTACTGGGAGCGGGGACGATCATTTGTGCTGGGGCAATCGTCCAGCCTAGTGCCACCATTGGCGCTCATGTGATCCTCAACACCAAAGCCAGTGTGGATCATGATTGTGTTGTTGGTGATTATGTGCATATTGCTGTAGCTCATCTCGCCGGCGGCGCATCAGTTGATGAAGGCGTATTTCTCGCATTGGGGAGTACAGTTCTACCTGGTTTGAATATTGGAGCTTGGGCACATTTGGGTGCTGGCGCAGTGGCAACTAAGCATATTCCCGCTGGCAGTATTGCGGTAGGTAGCCCAGCACGGGTGATCAAAAGTGCAGTGGATGTAGCCTAAATCATTCGATCATCCCAAAGCCCCAAATCATTCTCAATATCTTCAATAGACAGATAATTCATGGCTAAAGTTGTAATTTTTGGTAGTAGTGAAATTGCCGAAATGGTTCATTTCTATCTAACTCATGATTCGGAACATGAGGTAGTAGCATTCACCGTTGATCGCGACTATCTCAAAGCAGATAGTTTCCAGGGCTTACCAATGGTTCCCTATGAACAGCTCGAACAGTATTATCCACCCGATCAATATCATTTGTTCATTGCAATTAGTTATCAAAAGGTGAATAAATTGCGGGCACAAAAGTATCTAGCCGCCAAAGCGCGGGGATATAATTTTGTTTCCTACATCAGTTCTAAAGCCTGTTATTACAATACGCCAGTCGGTGAAAATTGCTGTATTTTAGAAAATAATGTGATCCAACCTTTTACCTCAATCGGGGACAACTGTCTCCTCTTGGGCGCGAATCAAATCGGACATCATTGTGTGATTAACGATCATTGTTTTCTGGCAGCAGGGATCTCCCTTGGTGGTGGCGTAAATGTGGGTGAATACACTTTTATTGGACTAAATGCCACTGTCCGAAATTACATCAAAATCGGTACAGAAAATATCATTGGGGCGGGATCGATCATTCTCAGTGATACGGAAGATCGCGCAGTCTACTCGCCTGGGGGCACGATCAAAATGGAAGTCCCCAGCAATCTGATCAGAATTTAAATAAAATAAGTTGAGCCAAATCGAGTTTCATGAAATCTATATCTAATCTTTCTTGTTATGTTGTCGGTGATGGGGTGGTGGCGGTAAGTTGCCTAGAAGTATTGTTGCGACAAGGATGGCAAGTACTGGGCATTTATTCCGCAGATGGCTCATTGCAAGAGTGGTCTCAAGCACATGGACTACCTTATACTGTCGATCGCGCAACCTTTCAGGCGCAGATTCTTAGTAGTGGATATGATTATCTCTTTAGCATCAACAATACCCAATGGATTATTCCTGAGAGTGTCGTGACTCGGGCGCGAGGCACAGCGATTAATTACCATGACTCGCCATTACCCAGATATGCCGGATTGTATGCAACAGCTTGGGCGTTACAACATGGTGAAACCGATCATGCTGTCACCTGGCATGAAGTTGTCGATGAGATTGATGCTGGTCGGATTTTTAACCAGAAAATCGTGCCAATTCTACCAGATGATACATCATTGAGTTTGAATACTCGCTGCTTTGAGGCGGCGGTTGAGTCCTTCACCGAATTGATTACCCAATTAACGATCGGTCCGATTGAGCCTTACGAGCAAGATCTATCCCAACGTACTTATTTTGGGCCAAGCCATCGCCCCGATGCATCCTCGTTATTATCATTAGATATTACTAGCCATGAGATTTGGACTCTAGCTCGATCGTTAGACTTTGGACATACTCACAACCCCTTGGGTATGGTCAAAATCTGGCTACCAGGGGGGGTAATTGTCGTCGAGTCAGCCCAGATCGTGACGAATGCTTATGGGACTCCAGGGCGAGTAATGAGACTAGATCACAACGGATTGTGCATTGCGACAGCAGATGGGGCGATCGAGTTTAGGCGGATTACTACGATCGATGGGCGAGAAATTTCAGTCGAACGCCTGATTGAAGAATATGGAATCCACCCAGGGATTGTATTACCAACCCTCGATCCAGACTTCGCCACCGCAATTACCCAGCGGAATCAAGATATCTGTCGGCACGAGCAAGTCTGGGCAAAACGGGCAGAGCAACTTACCCCATTCGAGCATCCTTACCTTACCAATATTCACGGCAGAGGCTCGATTACTGCTAGTCGTTGGCAAACTACCATTGAACGCTATTCGATCGATCTAAACAATCGCCAGGTGACACCGACAGCCCTACTCTCGATGTTTGCGGCCTATTGTGCTAGACTCTCGCCTGAGCCAAATTTCGATCTGGGATTACAGACTGAGGCACAGCGCAGCGTCGCCCCCCAAATTTTTGCCCAACGGGTGCCATTTAGGGTCACAGTTCAGGCAGGGGAATCATTTAGCCAATTTCAAGCTCGACTGGAAACTTCCCTAGTGCGGACAGCGCGATTAGGTAGTTATAGACTCACACTATTGAGACGTTGTTTAGAGCTACGGGACAATCCCGTCAGTCGCGCATTGCCTGTGGCAATTGTGTCGGCAGCTCGTCCCGATCAACTAGATTGGCAGCACTTGAATGCGACAATAGCATTGGTTGCTTATGAGGATGGTAGTTTGCCAGAACTAGTCCATACTGGAGCGTTGACGCTAGTAGAAAGCAATGCGATCGTCAGTCAACTCCAAAATCTGATCGCGGCATGTCTCGACCAAGCAGAACAGCCCCTAGATCGATTACCACTCCTCTCTAGGATCGAACAGCAGCAACTACTGGTGGATTGGAATCAGACCGAAACACCATTTCCCGATGTTTGCATCCACGAGTTATTTGAACAGCAGGTCGCCCGGAATCCCGAATCGATCGCCGTTGCTTTTGGGGCGGAACAACTGACTTACCAAGAATTAAACGAACGCGCTAATCAACTAGCTCACTATCTCCGCAGCCAGGGCGTAGGGCCAGATTTACTGGTCGGGTTGTATCTCGAACGCTCTCTCGCGATGATGGTTGGGCTATTGGCAATTCACAAAGCTGGTGGTGGTTATCTACCGCTAGATCCAGAATTTCCCGCAGATCGACTCGCCTTCATGTTGGCGGATTCCCAGGCGAAGACAATTATCACTCAGCAACAGTTGATTCCTAAACTGTTGATCGATGCTAATGTCAAAACGATTGCGATCGATACCATGTGGGACGAAATTTCCCGCCAACCGATCTCCAATCCTGAGAGTGGCGTTAAACCAGCCCATCTGAGCTACATCATCTATACCTCTGGCTCGACGGGGAAACCCAAGGGAGTGATGGTAGAACATCGGAATGTGGTCAACTTCTTCACCGGGATGGATGCCAGAATCGACCATCAGCCGCCAGGAGTCTGGCTAGCAGTAACGAGTTTATCCTTTGATATTTCAGTATTAGAATTATTCTGGACCCTAGCACGGGGCTTCAAGGTGGTGATCTACAGCACCAAAGCCGAGCGAACCCTTGCACCCCAAGGACAAGTACGCCAGCGGACGAAATATGTCGATTTTAGTCTGTTTTACTTCTCCAGTCACGAGCAAGAAGCAGATGCTACTGATAAATATCGACTATTGTTTGCAGCCACTGAATTCGCCGATCGCCAGGGTTTTAAAGCGGTTTGGACTCCAGAACGTCATTTCCACGCTTTTGGGGGCTTGTTCCCTAATGCAGCGGTGACTAGTGCCGCGATCGCCGCACGGACAAACCAGATTCAGATTCGGGCAGGGAGTTGTGTCGCTCCCTTACATAGTTCGATTCGGATTGCCGAAGATTGGGCGGTGGTTGATAATATTTCGGGTGGACGAGTCGGGATCTCCTTCGCGGCGGGTTGGCAACCCAATGATTTTGTGCTGCGACCAGAAACATTTGCTAACCGCAAGGAGATTATGTTTGAACAGATCGAACAGGTGCAAGCACTCTGGCGGGGCGAAAGTATCAGCTATCCAAATGGTAAGGGTAAGTTGGTAGATGTCCAAACCTTACCTCGCCCAATTCAGCCAGAATTACCGATTTGGGTGACAGCAGCGGGTAATCCCGAAACATTCCAGATGGCTGGCGCGAAGGGCTTTAATATCTTGACGCACTTGTTGGGGCAGAGTTTGGATGATTTAGCTACCAAAATTGCGATTTATCGTCAGGCATGGGCAGAAAATCACCATTCGGGACAGGGTACAGTAACGCTGATGATCCATACTTTCGTCGGCGAAAGTGATGCAGCGGTACGGGAAATTGTCCGCCAACCGATGCGCCAATATCTGGCAAGTTCGCTGGATCTAATTCGGCTGGCAACTTGGGAATTCCCAACTTTCAAACAGCAGACTACCGACCAAAGTGGGAAGTTTTCGGTCGAGCATCTGTCCGAACAGGCGTTAGATGAGGTATTGGATTTCTCGTTCGAGCGGTACTATGAGACTAGCGGTCTATTCGGTACGGTCGAAACCTGCTTGACGATGGTCGATCGGATTATGGACATTGATGTCGATGAGATTGCCTGTCTGATCGACTATGGAGTCGATACCGATCTGGTGTTGTCGCAATTACCCCTGCTCGATCAAGTTAAAGCAGCAGCTCAGTCTCAATCTGCCCAAGCAATTGCCGCCCAGGATAATTCGCTCTCAGGGCTGATTGATCGTCACCAAGTTACCCACCTCCAATGTACTCCTTCGATGGCGCGGCTAGTCCTTGCCGATCCGGATGCCCGCAGCTCTCTCGGACAGATTCGGACGATGATGGTCGGTGGGGAAGCTTTAACTGAAGATCTCGCCGCCCAGCTCCAGCGGCTGGTTTCGGGACAGATCCACAATATGTATGGCCCGACTGAAACTACGATCTGGTCTACTACCTATCCCCTCAATGGGGTAAATGGGGTTGTACCATTAGGACGACCGATTGCGAATACCGAACTATATATCCTCGATCGACACCACCAACCCGTGCCATTTGGCATCGCAGGCGAACTGCTGATTGGGGGCAAAGGGGTAACTCGTGGCTATTTGAATCGATCGGAATTAACCCAATCACGGTTTATCGCCAATCCATTTAGCCTCGACCCCAGCGCGCGACTCTATCGGACGGGTGATCTCGTTCGCTATCAGAGCAATGGCAATCTGGAATTTTTGGGGCGGATCGACTTTCAAGTCAAAGTCAACGGCTATCGGATCGAACTAGGCGAAATCGAGACGATGTTGAGCCGACATGAGGCAATCTCAGCGGCGACGGTGATCGTCCGCGAAGATATCCCTGGGGACAAGCGACTAGTTGCATATATTATTCCCCAACTAGGGCAGCAGCCGACACATCAGATCCTGCGAGCATATTTAAGCTCCCAACTGCCTAAATATATGGTGCCATCTAATTTTGTCCTGCTCAAGTCATTCCCGCTGACTCCAAATCAGAAGATCGATCGTCAAGCTTTGCCGATGCCGACTTTGGCACCAGTAGCGCTACCAACCCCAACAACCCCACCAACTCCAACAACTCCACAACAGCACCCACAAATCAGTAACTCGCAAGTTAACACTAAACAAGATCTACTGGAAATTTGGCAAAAGGTGCTTCAGCTTCCAGCTGTGAACAGCGAGGATAATTTCTTTGATCTGGGGGGCAATTCCCTCGTGGCAGTGACATTAATTGGCGAGATTCGAGCGAAGTTTGAAGTGAATTTACCCTTAATTAGTTTATTTCGCTCACCGACTGTACTCGATCTCATCAAAGAAATTGATGGCTTTAAACTTCAGCAAGTAGGAGCTGTTAAGTGAAATTATCGTGGGAGGTGATTAAAGATTTAGAGAGCGAATCGATAAATATATGATCTGTCCAACTCCCATGTAAACCATAGGGAATATGATGAGTCAACCACAGAGTTGCTACAGCCCCTTTTGCTAGATCTGCGGCATCTAGAATGACCACAGCCGAGCGATCTCGCTCCCCATCATAAATCATCGCTAACAGCCAGCCATCGTCCTCCTGAGTTCCACCAGGGCGCGGTACAAACACAGGTTCATTCACATATCCGGTTGGTGCCGCCGTCCACAATTGTTGTGCGCCTGTTTCCCTGTCGAGCTTGATAATACTCTGCAACGGTGCATTACCATCGGTAGTTTGGGCGGCACCCAGATAGACATAACGATAGGGCTGTCCAACGTTGGCGGGATTAATTGTGGGGAATTCACAACAGCGAGGTTCGACGAGTTGGCTAGTTACCTGCTGAGTCGTCAGATCCATTTCAAATCGCCACAACTGCCCTGGTGTCAGCGTGCTGAAGTCTATCTCGCGGAAATCTTTGTCGGGTTCGACTTCGGGGAAAGTGGGATAGGCAATTGAATCGATCGATATTTTACCATCGTGCTCAAACGCATTAGCATGGTGGAAGACAAAGCCCGATTTAGTTGCCAGGGTTTGCATTTGTTCGCCGCTGCGGGGATTGCGGGGAATTATCAAAATTTTGGTCAGTTTTTCAGGTTGAAATTTGACACATTCCGCTGCACCTTTTAAGCCAAATAGGAACGGGAAAGGATTAAACCCGACCGGATTTTGGAAGAAGATACAATAGTTAGGCGTAATCGCAAAATCATGTATAAATGCGAATCCAGGAATTATATGTGAATGCTGTTCAACTACTTCACCATCGAGATCCAATTCGTAAATTGTAATTTCAGTCAGAAGCCCAGTTCTGTCAAATTTACCAGCTTTTAAACCAAAGTTGACCATTCGCCCTTTGGGGTCAAATAATGGGTGAGCCGCAAATGGATCGCCTGGTTTTAACGTATTGTTTAGATACTCAATCCCTAATGTATCCAGTGTTTTCGGATCTAACCGATGTGGTTCGGCGGCTTCCCATAGAGCAAGTAATTTACCGCCCCAATAGACAACTTGAGTATTGGCAATATTCTTGAGATTAACATCAAAAGCATTAGTTTTCCAACCACCAGCTTTCTGGGTACCAAACACACCACGATACAGAAACTTACCCGCGATTTGTTCGGCGCGGTAAGCTTCCGTCTGAACAAAGCGATTGAGAAAATGAGCCTTGCCATCTTGAAAGGTAATCCGACAGATCATCCCATCACCATCAAAAGGATGTCGAACAGAAACATCATTGATATCGAGCATTCCTGGGCCATTTCTAAATAATGTCCCCGTCAATTCAGCCGGAATTTGTCCTGCGATTTCAGTGATCTGATAATCATACTCTTGTTTTTGCGATCGATAGCCCTGTTTCCATTGCTCTAAGTTATAAGTAAGTTCTTTAGTTTGAGTTTTCATATATATAAAGATTAACTGTTGCTAATGTCAGGGGAAATCCCTTCCTCTGCTTTTGGCGTTAGCCTGCCGTAGGCACAGGCAGACGCTCGGCAAACGGAGGTGTGACCGTCAGGGCGGGGTGGGTTAGATCTACGCAACCACTATGAATTTTCCGACTTAACTTCCAACAATTCCGGTGATAGAGTTGGCATAAATGATTGATTTCCGACTAGCTCTGCCTCTTGATCCAGAATAGTTCGTGCCTTTTTAGCTGCCAACTGTGGATCTTCATTTGGTAATA
The DNA here is from genome assembly GCA_026786125.1 of Chamaesiphon sp. Taxonomy (GTDB): domain Bacteria; phylum Cyanobacteriota; class Cyanobacteriia; order Cyanobacteriales; family Chamaesiphonaceae; genus Chamaesiphon. Next base: position 8,455 of record JAJAYU010000104.1, on the reverse strand, counting down.
ATTTAATAAACACCAACGGAATCACACTCCCGACGTTAGTAATCACAACTAACAACCAAAAGTTATCAAAATTGGTATCAGTGATACCCAGTAAATGCGTCAGAATTGCACCGCCTTCCTTGGATACCAAACTCGATAAATTCAACACCGACATCAACATCGCAAACAGAGTCGCTTCGATCCCTGGGGGACATAATCTCGCTGCCAAGATTAACACGGGTATAAATGTGAGTTGTCCCGCAATTGTGAGGATCAAACTGTCACCCAATGCAAACCAATGGTCGTCAATGCCTAATGTGCGATTGGTATGAGTAACTAATAATAGAGTCGTCATCCCGATGAATGCGGAAAATAACGTCATCCCTAAGAAAATTTGGCGAAACGGGATGGTTTTTAAAAAACGTTGGAATAACCACACACCGAATAGAGATCCCAAACTCGTAACTAATCGGACTCGTCCCAAAAATTCTGGCGTAAAGCCTAATTCATTGGTACTGAAGTAGAAAAAGGCTGACTCTGCTGTCGGTGTACATTGCCACAAAAATAGAAATAGCGTCGGCATCCAAATCGCCTTTTGCTTCAGAGCTTGCCACAACTGCTGAATTTGATCTTTGACAATTGCCTTACCGTCGCCATCGTCTGAAGTGACTGGTTCCTCGGAGATTAAGAAAGCTGCTGCTGAGACTAGGAGCGGGAAAACTGCGGTAATCGCAAAGACAGTGCGGGTGCTGAAATATTCGAGTAATAATCCACTAGAGTAAGCTGTGAGTACACCACCGACAGCCGCCGCACCCCAACAGAGAGATTGAATCGAACCAGAATCAACTAGGGACTCGTCTCTGGCACGTTCGACAATCAGTGAATCGACGATGACATCACTCACCGCTACCGACAGCGACGTAATCACAATCGCAAATGTCGCAGCAGCGGCGGTATGGACTACCGTAGCTAGACTCACCCAGGCAGAGACACCTACCAGTCCTGATAAGATCAGGTATGGTCGTCTTCTGTATCCAAAAATTGGTAAGCCATCAGACAGAAACCCAAATAAAGGCTTAATCGTCCACGGCAACGCAGCTATACCCATCATGGCGGCAACTTCCGCTGGTGATAGTGCTAATTCATCCTTGAGGAAGAAACTTACTGCCAATCGAGATATCCCCAAAATTCCCTGAACGGCATATACCAACAAGATTGCAAACAATTCAGGTGTTGGCTGATGTCCAAATAGGATCTTGTGGAGAAGGGGGTGAGAATTATTTTCTGATGACTCGGAACGCTCGCTCAGCATTATTAAAAAATGTTACGCACTATCCACACCTATCTTAACTGATCTTTACAAAACGATCGACCGTTAATAGTGAACGAGTGAAATAATCGGCACGTCGGGCAACCGAGATCGACCATTTAGATCGTCTAACTCAATCACAAAGCCACAGCCGACTAATTCACAACCAATATCTTGCAATAATTTAGCTGTCGCCGTCGCCGTTCCCCCCGTCGCAATCAAGTCATCAACGATCAAAATTCGACTACCTGCAACTACGGCATCTTGATGAATTTCTAGCTGATCTGTGCCATATTCCAGAGCGTATTCGACTGTATGCACCGCTGCTGGTAACTTCCCTGTCTTCCGCACGGGGATAAATCCTACCCCCATCTGATAAGCCAACGCTGCTCCAAAAATAAATCCTCTCGACTCCATCCCGACAATATACTCAGGTTGCCAATCTCTCACCTGATTTGCCAGGGTATCGATCGAGTATCTTAACCCCCCTGGGTCTCGTAACAAGGTGGTAATATCGCGAAATAAGATTCCAGGCTTGGGAAAATCGGGTATGTCACGAATTAGGGCTTTAAGATCCATTACTTGTGGTGATGACTTGGGTTAACTACCGATCCTCTATTGTTAACTACCAATTGTCAATCAGGGGTAAAGACTAGATCCGCACAGAATTTATCAGAAGATCTCGATCGAATCGGGATTATGATTAATGTCGATCGAGATGCTGAGATTGAGCGAACCAAATTTATCCACGAGTGCCTGCCAGTGTATTTTACAGTGACATAACACTCGATCGACTAAACTTAGAAACGTAAGCCAGCACCTATATTCACCGTCGTAGTGCCATTACTAAAAGGAATTGCGACAGAACCTAATAAAGCGACTTGATCGCTGACATTGAAATCTGCTCCAATTTGACCAAAACCATTACTATTTGTAGTGTTATTGGCTGTTTGGAACTCGAAACCCAGTCCGAGAAAGGGGGTAATCGATGCTGGCGATTGGCGGAGATCCCAGTCGTAAGTCAGGCTTGCACCATATCCGGTGCCACCAGAGGGGAATTTCACAAACGGGCGAATGGAAAAGTTGTCAGCGACACCAATTTTACTATCGATTCCAAAGGCACTGGAGCCGCCACCTAAGCTAACTGAAGGTGCGATATAATTGTTACCGATACCGCCAGCTAGAGCTGCTTGAGGCGATTGCGTAATTGCCGTGATCACAACTGCAAATAGGATTGCGGGGATAAATAAAAGCTTTTTCATGTGAGATAATATTGATTGGGGTATCAAATTAGACGATCGATACCCGCAATATGTTTCCCTTGAGTTCTACGCATGAAAGCTTTTAGTAGTTCCAATTTGATCGCATGACTCAACACCTTACTCCTGAAGTTCGCCAAATTATCGAGCGGGTACTCCAACTGGAAAAAGACAGGCTCGATCGGAAGAAAAATTCACCAATCAATGATGATATCCTTAAAATCATCAAAGAGATTGTCGTATGAAGTTGACCACAATTCGGCTTTGCAACTTCCGTCAATTCTATGGCGAGACTCCTGAAATTCAGATTGCCACGGATGACGAGCGCAATACTACGATCATTCATGGCAATAATGGCGCGGGCAAGACTACGATCCTGAATGCCTTTACGTGGGTACTATATGAAAAATTTACGGCTGCTTTTGCCGAGTCTCAGCAATTAGTCAATAAACGGGCGATTGCAGAGGCGGATATTGGGACAGCGGTGGATAGTTGGGTAGAAGTTGCCTGGGAGCACGATGGCAAACGTTATCGTGCGAAACGGATGTGTCGCGCCTATAAGCAGGAAACTGGCGTTAATCTAGTCAATAATGAATTACTCTATCTCTATATCGGCGATGCTGATGGCAAATGGCTCCATCCTCAACAGCCACCGGATGAAATTATTGGGCGAATTTTGCCTGCGAGTCTACATCAATATTTCTTTTTTGATGGCGAACGAATCGAGCAAATTGTGCGCCAGGACAAACGACTAGAAATTGCTGAAGCCACGAAAATATTGCTTGGTGTAGAAGTCTTAAATCGATCGATCAAACATCTGACTGAAGCTAAAAAGACACTGGAAACTGAGCTGGCTCAGATTGGCGATACCACGACTAAGGATTTGCTCAAGTCTCAACAACAGTGTCAACAAGAGATCGATCAAATCGAGCAACGTCAAGCTGAAATAGTTCAGGAAATCGCTAACTTTAAACAGATTAAACAAGAAATAGATATTTATCTATTAGAACTTACTGCCGCAAAAGCCACTCAATTACAGCGACAAGAATTAGAACGAACCAAAGCTACCCATCAAACCCAACTCCGTCAAGCTCAGACAGCGATTAAGCTATTAATTTCGACCCAAGCGCATACTGTTCTAATTACGGATCTGACTCAAGATTTCCAAACAATTGTCGGGGAATTACGCGATCGAGGCGAACTCAATCAAGGCATCTCGCGCGAATTTTTGAGCCAACTACTTCAGCATCAAAATTGTCTCTGTGGCACGAAATTAGAGCCTAAGACTTCTGCCTATATTCAGGTTCAAAATTGGCTATCTCGTGCCAGTATTGCTGTAATTGAAGAGACAACCATGCGGCTGATTACCCAGGTTGAAGATCTCAAAACTAAAAGTGCTGACTTTTGGCAATTGATCGATCTTCAGCAGCAAATTGTAGCTACAACTAGAACAGAAATTAGTCAGCTAGAACTAAAAATCGACAAGCTTGAATTGCAGCTCCGCCAAGATACCAATGTTGAGATTAGTAGTCTCCAAAAGCGGCTCGACGATATTGAAATCAAAGTGCGCGACTTAACCCTCAATCAAGGTCAAAATAAACAACAAATCATCCACCTCGAAGGTCAAATTCAATCATTGGGGAAACAAATTGCTAAACAGCAGACAAATCTCGACAGGCAAAATTTAGCCCACCGCCGTCTCCAAGCAGCGACAACAGCAATTGCCCAATTAACCACGATTCGCCAGCAACAAGAACAGCAATTTCGGCTCGATCTCGAACAACGGGTGCAACAGATTTTTCAAACGATTTCGGTTACGCCATATTTACCGAAGATCACTGAGAAATACGAACTTATGTTAAGCGAAAATACTAGAGGTGTCGAAACTACAGTCGCTGCTTCTACAGGCGAAAATCAGATTCTCAGCCTATCATTTATTGGTGGAATCATCGATCGAGTCCGCACCTGGAGCGAGCAAAAACTGCTGATTGGACCTGAGAGTAATACTTTCCCAATCGTGATGGACTCACCGTTTGGCAGTCTTGATCGGATTTCTCGTCGTCAGATTGCCAAGATATTACCTCAATTAGCAAATCAGCTCGTTGTGCTAGTCACAAAGACTCAATGGCGGGATGAAGTAGAAACCGAAATGCAGCCAAAGATTGGCAGGCAATATCTATTAACTTATTACACTTCTAAGTTAGATTGCCCTGAGGACTATCTGGAAATTAACAATACTCGTTATCCATTAATTAAGCATAGTCCTAATGATTTTGATTATACCGAAATTATTGAAATTAGTGAATAATTTGACTATGCTCATTACAAGTGATGAATGGTGGATGGCTCGCACTGAGCGTAGCCTCTCCGCAAGGAGAAGTGTGGATAGTGAATTAGAGCGTGAACGACAAAGAATACTAGCTTTATTAGCCAAAGATCATGATTTAGGACTGGATTTAAACATCCATATGTTTGATACCCTGACATCGACTAATGATAAACTAGCTCAATTGATAGCTGAAGAAAATGCCCCTTCAGGTACGGTAGTAATTGCCAAAACCCAGACAGCCGGACGGGGACAGCGCGGTCGGACATGGACTTCAGATCTAGGTGGTTTATATTTGTCAATGGCAATCTCCCCAGATTTACCAGCCATAAATGTGCATCAATTAACGATCGGACTAGTTTGGGGGATCGCAGATCAATTGAGACAGCAGGGAATTGATGTACTGATCAAATGGCCAAACGATCTAATGTTAGATCATCGAAAACTTGGCGGGATTTTAACCCAAACGCGGATATTTCAAGGTAGAATTCAACAGGTAATCGTTGGTGTTGGCATTAATTATGCCAATCCGGTAGAAACTCCTGCAATTAATTTGGCTCCTAGTAACGATCATCAGCCAAATTACGCAAATTTTCCCATTGAGATGTTAATAAGTTGTACTATTAGGGGAATTATAAGTGGGTATAAACGTTGCACTTCAGCAACGATCGACAGTTTACTGTCGGACTATCTAGAACTACTCAATGCTCGTGGTCGCTCAGTAATCGTGAATGGCAAGTTAGGAACTGTGTTGGGTATCTCGCCGCAAGGTGAGCTACACATCGGATTTGCAACTGCTACGGAGATAACGGAAACGTATCTTACCCCTGGTACATTCACATTCGGCTACGAGGATTTGTGACTTTAGACATACGCGACTTAATTAGTCTTGCTATGCTAGGGCGAACAAATAGTTCTGAACTGGACTGTGTTAAATCAAAATAACTATGAGCAGCAAGGCAGAAAAAACATCGAATCATTCACATCAGCAGCCTCGGTTAAATATCTTTTTCCGCAGCCCCCTGCTGTTGAAGATTATCGCTTGGTTGGGAAGCATCAGTTTCCTTGGCAGCACTGGGCTAGTTTTGGCAGATATCAAACCGATCTCCACAGCCAAAACTGACGTACCAGAACTAATCCAAGCCCCAGCATCGCCAATGGCTGGCAATGTTTCGGCGAAACCAGCAGCTCGGGAAATATATGGTCCCTACCTTCCCCTCGCTCAACAGCCATCTCCAGTTCAAACTGATTCAGCTCAATTGCCAAATCGGGAAGTACCGATTGCCGTTGCTCCCGCTGATGCCATAATTCTGCCTACAGGCACAATTGTTCGCCCACAGCACACCAATATTCTCACCGCACCAAACTATACTGTTGGTGTCAATGAATCGAGTTCAGAACCAACAACTAGTATCCAGCCTGAGCTGAAGCTAGCTCAAGCTGTAAGTGGCTATCGCTCTGTACCCGCAGTTGCAAACATTCCCAATCCTTCACTGCCCAGTTTTGGTAAAGCTGGAGCTAGAGCTAATCTCCCAACTAAGCCTGCTGCATCACAGGTAAATCAACGTCAGCCACTCACTCCAAAAGTGATGCCGCTGCTGGGACTCAGAAATACTGTTGTGGCACCAATTAAGTCTGTGGTAACAGCTCAAACGATCCCGACTAAGCCTGCCGCTATTTTAGGAACAACGCCAGCACCAGCCGATGACTCAATTGAGATCTCCGTACCTGCGCCACGAACTAGGCAAATGATAGTTCAGCCTGTTGCTCATCTGCCCCAAATTAGTGCAAATAAAGCAGTTCCGACTGTGCCAGCGATCCCTAGCGTTCGTCCTGCTGGGATGGCAAACGCACCAACTGCTTTTGTCAATACAGGTGCGACTAGTGATCAATTAATTTACCCGCTCAGTAACCCAGTTCGCACAACTTCCAGCTTTGGTTGGCGGACACACCCGATTACAGGTAATCGCCGCTTCCATTCAGGGGTAGATCTCGGTGCTCCAATGGGCGCACCCGTTCTCGCTGCGGGCACTGGCATTGTCATGTCTTCTGGCTGGCTGGGTGGCTATGGTAAAACGATCGTAATCCAGCACAATGGTGTCCAGCAGACGCTCTACGGACATCTTTCAGAAATTTTTGTTCAACCAGGGCAAAGAATCGAACAAGGTACCGTAATCGGACGCGTAGGCAGTACTGGTAACTCTACTGGCCCACACCTTCACTTTGAAATCAAGATAGCTACCTCCGATGGCTGGGTGGCGATCGATCCTAGTGACGATATCAAGTATGCTCTAGACAATCTCCGCCGAGCTGCACCATTTGCCCAACGAGATCTACCACCTGGATATAATTAGGGAAATTTAGATCTCAAGTTTTTGTGGATTTACCGATCCTGCTACTAAATCTAGCAGGATCTTATTTTTGGATCAGTTAATATTGATCGCTTGGAAGGGTATATTAACTAGTACTGAGACTAAAATTTTACTCACAAATTTGATTCAGTCCCATTAGCAAATAGGTGGCATGTTACTCAAGTCACAAGACGTAAGTTATTGTCAACTTGTACGTCAGTTCGGAAATACATCAGAAATTGTCAGTGGCGTAAGCTACCAAGGCAATTTATTTGTGCGTGGCAATTCTTTTCCCAAGCAGCAGCGTCAAGTCGCAATTACGGAAATGCGCCGTAATTTCCTCGACCCAGAACCAGTGATTGCTTGTCTACTGGTGGAAAATGGTGATACTGTGACGATCTGGTATGAGGATCGGTATATTACCAAGATTGCCACAGCAGCGGCTGATATCGTCAAGCATTTTAGTCTAGCTCAGTTGGTCGAGGAAATGCGATCGAAATCAGGTGTCAAGATCGAGGATCGCGCCCAAAGCTTTCGCTTTCCCTATCGCCGCTGTTTTATTGGACGGGAGGGCGTAGATTGGATCACAAAGCGACTATTGATCGATCGTCCCGATGCTGTCGCCCTCGGCGTAAAATTAATTGATGAAAATTGGCTCAAAAATCTTTCCAACAAGCAGTCTTTTGGCGATAACGAGCTTTTTTATCAGTTTTGTATGGACAAGTAGGTTAGTTGATAATTGATAATTGATAATTGATAGATCTGTATGTTGGGTTGAAGAATGTTGGCGGAGCCTCTCCGTCAGGAGACAACCCAACACACTCAGAGTAAGTTAACCTTTCCAATTTGCCCAATCTTGAGGTTTGAGAAAGATATTGTAGAGTTCGGCTTCGGGGGAATTGGGTTCCGGTTGATAGCCATATTCCCAGCGCACTAGGGGTGGGAGAGACATCAGGATTGATTCGGTGCGTCCATTAGTCTGGAGTCCAAAAATTGTGCCTCGATCGTAGACTAGATTAAACTCGACATAGCGGCCGCGTCGGTATAGTTGGAAATTGCGTTGATGTTCGCCATACTCAGTATTGCGGCGACGCTCGACAATTGGGACATAAGCAGGCAAGAAGCTATTGGCGCAGTCTTGGGAAATCGCAAATAGTTCTTCCCAGGTGCGGGGTGCCGGAACGCCAATCCGATCGCTATATTGAGCAGCAGGGCCTTGGGGGTCAGGGCC
>JAJAYU010000103.1 GCA_026786125.1 Chamaesiphon sp. | reverse complement strand
CCTCAAGAGCTAGTCCAGCTAGTGGTAATGTCCGAACTGGTAAACTATGCCCTGATAAGTTCGCAACTTCAGCTACTTGTTCGCGGCTAGTCAGTAATATACAGCTTTGATGAGCGCATTCTGCTACCTGTCGAAATAGCTCACCGTAGCCTTCATAACCCACCAGATATTGGCGGGAGCCACTCTGCAAAATCGACTCCACATTATCGAAAATTAATAAACAGCGATGCTGTTTTAAGTAGTGAATCAGCCGACTCAGATGGGTGTTGGGATCGATCACTAGTTCGATTTCCTGCTGTCTGGATAGCAGTGCGATTGTCTCCGCTAAAATATCCGCTAAAGGTGGGGCATTCCGCAGCGATCGCCACACTACAAAATCAAACTCAGTGGCAACCTGATGCGCTACTTTCACCGCTACAGCCGTCTTACCCACCCCACCCATTGCCAGAATTTCAATCAGCCGACAGCGATCTTTCGTAATCCATTTAGTCAGAGTTTTTAGCTCTGTAGTCCGACCATAAAAAATGGAGACATCGATCGATTCTCCCCAAAAGTATTGCCGCTCTAGTGCTACGACTGCTAGAGATTGCTGATAACGCTGTAATACCGATTGAATATTTTTTTTATTAACTGGCTCACTCAATGCCTGAGCCAATAGCTGCCACAGCCTCGATCCGACTTCTCTGATATATTCCACTGTGTAGGTCGATCGATCGGCTAGAGTCGGATAAGAGTCCCCAGCTAAAGTACCTTCCAAGACAACTATCTGCACATCATTAAGTACAGGAAGACTGTGAGACAGTAGTAATGTATCGATGCTTCTTAATAAAGGCTGATTCTGCACTCTTGCTTATGACCGTATTCTGGATCGAATAATCAGACAATACTACCATCAGTCAATCTTAACGCGCCAAATTCTAGAATCATCTCAGCCATTTCAACGATCAACTATCTAGCTACGAACATGGGCTAGTAAAATAGCCATTAATGCAAGAAAAAAAAGCCTTTGTTTCTGTCCCCACCAATAATCTCTCCATGTCTGACAACATTCCTGACTTGACTGGTATTCGCACGAGTCAAAGTGAAATCCGCAACGGCGATTATCGATTGCTCGACAAATCCAAGCTCTCGCCGATGTACCAACACTATGTCGAAGTCAAAGAGCAATATCCCCACGCCTTACTTCTATACCGCTGTGGTGACTTCTTCGAGACTTTCTTTCAGGATGCGATTACAATTGCGCGAGAATTGGAATTAGTACTGACGAGCAAGGAAGGCGGCAAAGAAATCGGGCGCGTCCCGATGACAGGCGTACCGCACCATGCAGTTGATCGTTATTGTGCCATGTTAGTCGAAAAAGGTTACGCGATCGCCCTGTGCGATCAGATGGAAACCGCCGCCGAAGCTGCTGGTAATTTAGTCAAGCGGGAAGTCGTGCGGGTGCTGACACCTGGGACGATTCAGGAAGAGGAAATGCTCCAATCGCGGCGGAATAATTTCCTCGCGGCGATCGTTCTTGTCGGCGATAATTGGGGGTTAGCCTATACAGATATTTCCACAGGTGAATTTCTCACCACCCAAAGCAGCGATTTAGAAGTTCTGACCCAGGAATTAATGCGGCTCCAACCGCCGGAAATCCTCATTCCGATCGCTGCGCCAGATCTCAACCGCTTACTGCGCCCAGGCGAAACCTCGGATTTACTTCCTACCAGCCTGCCGAACTGCTTCTGTTATGCCATGCGTCCTCTGGCACCATTTACGCTCCCAGAAGCCAAGCAAAGGCTACTGGATACGTTTAAAATGCGATCGCTCGAATCTCTGGGGTGTACGCCATTTCCCCTGGCTGTACGAGCTGCTGGCGGCTTATTAGAATATCTCGAAGCCACCCAAAAAAGTAATCCCGTCGCCCTGCAACCACTTCGCACCTACTCATTGGGTGATTATCTAGTTCTAGATCATCAGTCTCGCCGGAACTTGGAAATCACTCAAACCGTTCGAGACGGCAACTTTCAAGGTTCATTGCTGTGGGCACTCGATCGAACCTGTACCGCAATGGGTGGACGCGCATTACGTCGCTGGATGTTGCAACCCCTATTAGATATTCATAGTATCAATAAACGCCAGGATACGATTCAAGAACTCGTCGAAAACACCTTCCTGCGCCAAGATCTCCAACAACTACTCAAACGCATTTACGATATCGAACGCCTGACTGGAAAAGCCGCATCAGGACGTGCAAATGCTCGCGATTTAGTCGCCCTCGCCGACTCCTTCCTCAAATTGCCCGAACTCGCGAATATTGCCAACCAAGGCAAATCTCCATTTTTGAAAACCCTACACCATGTCCCCGCCGAACTCGAAGCATTGGGACAAGATATCGCCGCCCACCTCGTCGAACATCCACCGATTCAGCTCAAAGAAGGCGGCATCATTCGCCCTGGAGTCAACACCCAACTGGACGAAATGCGCCTCTCAGCTAGTGGCGATCTTCAGTGGATTGCTAATTTAGAATCGATCGAGCGGGAACGCACAGGCATCGCCAATCTCAAAGTCGGCTTCAATAAAACCTTTGGCTACTATATCAGCATCTCCCGCCTCAAAGCCGACCAAGTACCCGCCGACTACATCCGCAAACAAACCCTCACCAACGAAGAACGCTACATCACCCCCGAACTCAAAGAACGGGAAGTCCGCGTCCTCACCGCCCAAGAAGATCTCAATCGGATCGAACACGAAATCTTCGTCGAAATCCGCACCATTGTAGCCGCTCACACCGAGCAAATCCGCACCGTAGCCCGCAGTATCTCAGCAATTGATGTCCTATGCGGTTTAGCTGAAATCGCCGCCACCCAAGGCTATTTTCGCCCCAACATGGTATCGAGCCGCGAAATCCAAATTACCGATGGTCGTCATCCCGTCGTCGAAAAAGCCCTATTAGCTGGATTTTTTGTCCCCAATTCCACCCAACTCGGACAACCAGAACACATTACTCCCAGTGTCGAATCACCCGATTTAATCATCCTGACTGGGCCAAATGCCAGCGGTAAAAGTTGTTATTTACGCCAATTAGGACTGATCCAAATCATGGCACAAATTGGTAGTTTTATCCCCGCCACCGCCGCCACATTAGGTATTTGCGATCGCATCTTTACCCGCGTCGGCGCAGTAGACGATCTCGCCACCGGACAATCCACCTTCATGGTAGAAATGAATGAAACCGCAAACATTCTCAATCACGCCACCGCCAATTCTCTGGTTTTATTAGATGAAATTGGTCGAGGAACAGCCACATTTGATGGATTATCGATCGCCTGGGCAGTAGCCGAATATCTCGCCACCGAAATCGGTTCGCGGACAATTTTTGCTACCCATTATCACGAACTAAACGAACTCGCCTCGATCCTATCCAACGTTGCAAATTATCAAGTCACAGTCAAAGAACTTCCCGACCAAATTATCTTCCTCCATCAAGTTCAACCAGGCGGAGCAAGTAAATCTTATGGGATTGAAGCGGGACGATTGGCAGGTTTACCCCCAACGGTAATTAGTCGCGCTCGACAGGTGATGTCACAGATTGAAGAGCATAGTAAAATCGCATTGGGGCTACGAGAATCGATGTCTTAAGATTCTATCTACCTACTGTCTGAATTTTCTCCCACACAAATTTGCGATTTCCCAAAATAGAGATGTTACTAAAGAATTAGGCTCGATCGCCATATAGACCAAACATGTTCAGATGAGCGATAATAGGAGATAATTCAATCTGATAGATCTTAACTATCGCTTCAATGCAATTTGAGTGGGATGAAGTAAAGAACCTTGAGAATATCCGCAAACATCAAATCAACTTTGCTGATGTCTCTGCAATGTTTACAGAAGACATGTTAATTGAGCTAGATAACCGTCTTGATTATGGCGAAGATCGATGGATGGGGATTGGATTTCTCGGACTTGGTGTAGCGGTAGTTGTCTGGACAGAACGACAAGAGGATATAATCCGAATAATTTCAGCACGAAGAGCAAATCGTCATGAACAAAAACGACTCGAACAATACCTCAGGTACTAATTGGGAAGCATTAGCAGCGATGTCTGATGACAACATTGATTATTCAGATATTCCACCCTTAACGGATGAATTTTTTGAACGGGCAACACTGCGGATTCCAGCATCACAGGCTCAGAATTTGGTACATTTAGATCCCGATGTGATGAAATGGTTTCAGTCTCAAGGTGTGCAGTCAACAGAAATGATTAATACAGTTCTGCGCCGATATATTGAAAATAGTACCAGACAATCTGTATAGAAATATCTACAATAATTCTCACTTTTTAGCAATTAAATAAATAGACTTGGAGAAACATGAAATAATTCTCCCAACACCTTAGCTTGAGCCTTGCTAATCGATCGCTTTCCATTCACTATCTCTGACACTACCCCTCTAGATCCAATCACCCCTACTAGTTCCTCTTGTTTCATATTCCGCGCTTCCATCAAATGCAGCAGCATTAGATCTGATTTGAGATTCGGTAATGGATAGCTAGTTTCTTCAAACTTTTCAATTAAAATAATTAGTAGTTCTAGCAGAGTATCTTCTTCTGGTGTGCGTTGGCGATGCTCTAATGATTCTGCTAAGAGAATCGCTGCTTCATTTTCAGCATCAGTTTTGATCGCTTTAGGCTGATGTTGAGCCAAAAGATCGCCATAAGTATTGCGGTTAATAGTATGGATCATCTTTCCACTTATCCTTATCGTATTCAGAGTGGGTTAATATATACTTGATGTAGATTCGCTGAGTGGCATAAACAATGCTAGTAATCAGGCGATAATCATTACCTTTGATATTGAAGACTGTAAAGTTACCAACAGAATCAGTTGCTGGATATGTTTGCCTGACATCAACTAGATTTGACCATTCTGCTGATTTTGCCACTCGATACCAAAGATCGAGTCGATCTGCCACATCAGCATGTATTTCTGCAAACTCCAGCAATCTTTTACGACTGACAATGTGCATGAATTAGACTATTTGGACATATACCTATGTTCTCGCAATGAGAATATAAAGTCAAGAGATCCAGTAGCTCCAGTCTAAAAATAGGCTAAATATCGAAAATCATCCTGATTGCCGAGCAACTTGCTGGTAAATAGTATCTATAGACAAATAGGTAATATCCAAGCCATGAGCAAGCTATCTAATTCTAGCCTGGCACATTCTAAACAATATCCTTTCGACAAAAATACCCTGGTGGTGGCAATTGCTGCCGTTGCATTTTCTGCGATCGCCAGTACAGGTATGATTTGTTTGTACAAGATCCATCCCTGGGCGGGCTATGGCGCGATCGCTAGTACCGCGATCATCTATGGTGTTCTTGCGGGACTATTATCAGAAATTTTTGATACCAGAGCGCGGCAATTAGAGCTGGCGCAGGCTGAAACCTCCGAGTTACAAACTAAGTTTGCATGGGAGATTCGTCAAGCTCACGAACAGATCGATCAAGCGCGATTAGACAAACTCCAGATCGAGTCAATAGTTGCAGCTACTCGTCAAGAACTAACCGAAACGATCGTTCGACTAGCTACAGCGACTCAAGAACTAATCGAAGCTCAGACAAATGCCGATCTCGCTCGATCAAAAGTGGCAGAAATCGATCAAAGATTGGCGGAAACAATTCAAGAAAAACTCAAAGCCCAAGAGAATGCTCGACTCGCTCAAGCGAGGGTGGATGAAATTGCCCACCGATTAGCAGAGACAATTCAGGAAAAGCTCAAAGCAGAGGAAGAGGCGCGGCTGGCTCAAGCGAAGGTTGCCCAAACAGATCGAGAGAAGCTCAAAGCCGAAGCAGATATTCGCCTCGCCCATGCTAAAGCGACTGATATTTCCCATCGATTAGCAGCCAAAATTCAAGAGAAACTCAAGGCTGAGGAAGATGTTCGCCTCGCCCAAGCGAAGGTGGCGGAGACTGTCCAGAGATTAGTAGCGACGACACAAGAAAAAAATGAGGCTCAAACTGTCGCTTTGTCTGCTCAAGCAAAGGTAACTGAAATCACGCAAAAATTAGCTGCAACTACCCAAGAAAAATACGAAGCTGAAAAGAACATCGAAGATCTGTGCCAATCGATCGATATTGAATATATCAGTTATGAAAAATTGCAGCGAGAAAATACTGAGCTTAAACTGACCATCGATGAGCTGGAAAAATCAGAGATTGATGATAATAATATTACTGAAAATACCAGTATTCAATGTTTGACTGTTTGTGATGCGCTGATGTTTGCACGGACGAATTTTATGATTTTAAATATTTGGAACAATGCGTTTACTACGGCGGCGACGGTTGATCGCTATCTGCCGAAGAAAGTGTATACAGTACTGGAAATTCTCGCTGAAGTTGGCGATCTCTATTTTCAGGGATCGATCGGCAATAGTATTCCCGAATTGCTCCGGCAACGCGGTGTACCATGTAGTCGCGAATCGATGAGTACGATGGGCAAGTATGGTTATGAGCGAGATTTTCCCTATACTGGCAAGAAAACTCAACGGATGGATCTGCACCTCAAAATTGGTCGCAAGATGCGGATTTATTTTGATGTCGATAACGAAAATCGGCAGATCTCGATCGGCTATTGTGGTCAGCATTTACACACAGTTACTGGTTGATTGTGATCACACATGGGTTAATAGATATTGACCATTCCCGTTATATTCACCATCACAAGTGGCAAATGCGGTACCCAACAAGAGTAAATAGAATCGCCAAATTCGCCGAAATTTGGCATAATCCATGCCATAATCTAGTGATTTAACAGTTACTTGACTATCATCAAATCGTTGTAGCCAAGCTGCAAATGTTTTGTGATAGTTGATGCCATTTACATACCATTGACTAATGGTTTTCAGATCCCGATCGTGACTAGGAATTGCATCATAGTTCCAGTAGCGACCGTGAGGAAAAATGTATTTATGGGTGAAGCCCGATGACATATTATTGGGGATACGGGCGGTAATTATATGGATAAATACTTTACCATCACTCTTGAGGAGTGAGGCTAGTTTTTGGAAGGCATTGGTAAGATTACCAACGTGACAAAATACTCCGATCGACAGAATCTTATCAAACTTCTCGTCAAATTGGGCTTCGTTTAAGTCCCCTTCATGGAGGGTAAATCGGCCCGAACTCAGGTAGCTGTCAGGGTCTTGCATTTTTTGGCGAATATACTCGCACTGATGATGACTCAAGTTCAATCCCGTGAAGCGGACATTGGGGAACTTGGACATAATGTAATTGGGCACACAGCCCCAGCCACAACCAAAGTCTAAAATCCGATCGCCATCAACTATTTCTAGTCGCTCAATTACGCGATCGATCATTTGAATTTGAGACTGTTCTAAATCAGTCGCACCATCTTCCCATAAACCCATACTATATTTGGGATAAATTAGCGGCCAATCGCCCAACATTTGATTCAGCATTGCTTGCGGTAAATCGTACTGTACCTGCATCAATGCGCGGGAAGATTCTGCTAATTGATCGGATTCTTGCAATACCCATTCGTAGGGCGCAAGTAATCCTGGGGCATGTTGAAACAACAGCGACATCGATGTATCCATGATCGATCTAAACATCGAGTCGGGTATTTCCAATCCGTTGATATAAGCTTCTGCCAATGCCATTTGAGCCACATTAACAGCTCCAGCCATCACTCGCGTTGTCTTGTAAGCAATCGGACTTTGAACGGCGATATTACCCGTGCGGGGCACATATCGCGAGGTTACTGGCAGGACATTTTCGACAGTCATGTTAATTTCCCTCTACAGTTAATTAGGGTAGGGATGGATCAATGTTATCAGCCACATTTTCTCCCCAACCCGATCTGGCAACATCACCATTAATTATTTGGTGCAAGTTGAGCTTTTCGCCACTTCTATTAAAGCAAATAAATGTGAGGAAACTGTGAGGTTAGCCGCGATCTTTAACCAAGCAATCTAGCTCCAATTGCATCTGCTGTTCGACCAGGGTATAGCAAGCATCGACATAATCTCGATCGTTTGCAGCACTGCGACCATAACGGCTAAATTCGATCGGTTTACAAACGCGGATATGTATCTTGGTGGGTAACGGAAAATTAGGTAATGGCCCAAAGGAAATCCCCCAAGGTAAGCCTAAATAAACGGGAAAAACAACTGGATCGATACCGAATAACCACGGCATTCCGCGATCGTGAAGTTGTTCTAAAATATGGTAGAAATCAGCGAGGACAATCAAACCGTCATGGGCACCCACTGAAACCACAGGCACGATTGGCGCGTGTTCTCTGAGGGCAACTTTGATAAATCCCTTTCTCCCAGCTAATTCGATTTTATGTCTACGACTATGGAGCCGAAAAACATCTTCAGCACCACCAGGGTAAACCAAAACAGCAGCATCTTGCTGGAGTGCGGATATCGCCATCTTGGGATGAGCAATAATTGCGCCAGACTGAGCCGCTAGCTTAGCTGTTATTCCAAAATATTTCCACACACTGGGGTGTGCCAGCCCATAGGCGGGGCGTTCGGTGCCATACCGAGCAAACCATTCATACATCAGCAGGAACATGTCAGGAGCCGCCAAACCGCCATTATGAGAGCCGACAAGTAACATCCTGCCCTGACTGGGAAAATGCTCCCACCCGTCACTACTCGCCTGGAAATAGTAACGATATAGCCACTCCCACAGCGGCATAAATACTTCGCGAATTACCTGCGGATCGCGATCGTCCAATGACCAACCATCGTATTTGTGGTCAGAATTGGAATCTGGTGGGGTAATAAGCTGCTGGAGAAAGTTTAACAATATTCTTCTGACGGTGGCTAATTGTCTTCATCGATCTTACCAAATAAATGCGAAAATCGGGGATGATTTAGGCCTGAGTGATTAGACTTTAGCCGAGAGGCTCCTTGTTTTGATTTACCGATCGATCCAGATGCTTAAATCAATTTTCCTCTTAGCTATTGCATAATTTACGAATCTTTGTTATATTAGTCAAGTTGCCAAAATTTAATGAAGCGACGCGCCGGGATAGCTCAGTTGGTAGAGCAGAGGACTGAAAATCCTCGTGCCCGGGGTTCAAGTCCCCGTCCTGGCATACCCTCAAGCCTCGCTAACAGCGAGGTTTTCGAGTTTTATAGCAACCGCCACATCGGTTAAGACATATTAGTCCGCGAAGGCGGACTTTGCATTCTGAGCGGTGATTTCAAACGCTGTCCTAATCTCCTTGGCGGTTGCCATAATAGGTCTCTAGAATTTTGTCTAGTTGGGATCAATCTCTCGATTAATCATGTCTATTGGGGTAAATTTGGAGTCACTATTTAGGTAAACTTAATGTGACTCCCTCGCTCAAATGATGTAGATATTAAAATAAGAAATAACGCTGCGCCATCGGTAAAACAGTCGCAGGCTCACAGGTAAGTAATTCCCCATCGGCTCTCACCTCATACGTTTCAGGATTGACTTCCATCCGAGGTAGTGCATCATTTAACTTCATATCGCGTTTGCTAACTTGACGAGTCCCCGATACTGCCAACGCCTGCTTTTGTAGCTGTAATTGCTGGGGTACACCTCGATCTAATGCCACCTGCGAAATAAATGTAAAAGCAGTATTAGTCCTCTCACCACCATAACTCCCTAACATCGGGCGAATGTGAACGGGTTTAGGTGTCGGAATACTAGCATTTGCATCACCCATCTGTGCCCAAGCAATCATTCCACCTTTAATCACTGTCTCTGGTTTAACTCCAAAAAAGGCAGGCTTCCATAATACTAAATCGGCAATTTTACCAGACTCGATCGATCCCACATAGTTACTAATCCCATGAGTAATTGCGGGATTGATTGTATATTTAGCAATATAGCGTTTGGCTCGGAGATTATCCGCAGGTTGACGATCGTTTGGCAAGCCGCACCGCTGGACTTTCATCTAGTGGGCAGTTTGCCAAGTCCGAATAATTGTCTCGACAATTATCCCCATCGCTTGGGAGTCGGAAGAAATCATACTAAATGCACCCAAATCATGGAGAATATCCTCAGCAGCGATCGTTTCGCGGCGAATTCTAGACTCTGCAAAAGCAACATCTTCAGGAATACTTGGACTCAAATGATGACAGACCATCAGCATATCCAAATGTTCGTCTAAGGTATTCAAAGTATAGGGACGAGTGGGGTTGGTCGAAGAAGGTAATACGTTTGCTTCACCACAAACTTTGATAATATCTGGTGCATGTCCACCGCCCGCACCTTCGGTATGATAGGTGTGAATTGTCCGTCCTCTAAAGGCAGCGATCGTATCTTCAACAAAACCAGCTTCATTGAGTGTGT
>JAJAYU010000102.1 GCA_026786125.1 Chamaesiphon sp. | reverse complement strand
TTTAGACCATTGATTCAATCCGAAAGCTTCCATCAAAACAATTACAGCCGGAAACTTACCTGTCCCAATTGGATCGACATAATAACCTGGCAAATCTTTTGTAATCTGGATATTTTTACCAAGAGTAGTAACTGGTTTAGCTACAGGAGTGGTGATTTTAGGATCTGGTTGTTTGGCGATACTGAGTTTTGCGGTAGCTACAATTGCCGCTGTGGCAATGGTGGACGCGCCAAGTAATATATTCCGTCGTTTCATTAGTTATGATTTATTGATGATCAACTATCAATTATCAACTATAGCAATTCGATTTGATCGATCAGGCGAATATAAAATGTGTTGTTAAGGGGGCAGATTTTGAACCAAATCAACAACATCAATGGTATTGATTTAGATAAATCCACCCCCGACAAACTGATACTAGATCTCAATAGGTTGAGAAATACAATCCTATTGACTAGAACACAAAAGTTGACCGAATCGTCCCAAGATACTCAGTAGGGTTAGCGGCATTGTGCTCAGGATTTGTTAGCATCAACAATCCAGGCGTGATGAAGAGATTATCATTAACCTTGTACTTGTAGAAAGCTTCAATGTGCATACTAGTATCTTTATCGACACGGGTTGTTGTTGCACCACTATTGCTAGTTAGTTTAGGCTGCATCCCGACGACAAAGCCCAAAGTGCTTCCCTTAGAACCAAAATCCTTGGCAGCTAGAGTTGCGGCATAGTTCCAGATTTCAGCTTTACCCGCTCCACTAGCTCGTTCGGCTTGAGTCAAACCGCCCCAAGCCGAAAGGATCAGATCTTTGGAAAGATTGACACTACCAACAACAGTATAGTGATTGGCCGTAGTTGGTACTATTGCCGCACCCGTAGAGTTAAACGGATTATTGGCAATATTACTACCATTGGCACCAGACAGACCAGTACCAGCAGAATTATAAGAACGTGCATAGACTAAGCCCAGATTAACATTATCGGAAGGTTTGACTGTGAGCTGAGAAAATAGCACATTAGATCCGTTAAACAATCCATTATTCTCTGCGGGACTACTGACAGTTTCAGGATTTGTACCAGCGACACCTGGGATGCCGACGCGAGGGACGGCATAGCTGACTGCCAAACCTAGATTGGGACTGAATTTGTAATCTACACCGATACCAGCACCCTCATTACTGAGGCGATAAATGGGTGCAAATCGTCCAAAACGGCTAATTGAGCCAGTTCCTGCTGCTTGATGCTCAGGGTTGAAAGTGTAGTAATTATCATTGAATTCACTACCGACTGCTTCTACAAATACCTTGGTGCTGGGAGTCAGTGGTAGTTGGTACTGCAATCTGTGCAGGGTTGTAGCGTTGTCGTCATTACCTTCAAATCCCAACCGCGCCATGTTGGTTTTGGCAGCAGAGGTTGCTACAGATCCGGCAAAACTATTACTGTTTCGTGATTGCAAGCGAACTAACAATAGATCTTTGCCAGTGAAGCTGCTGCGGAAATTGAGGCGGACTCGATCGGAGAAAATCGTATTACGGGTGGCTGTAGTAGGGCCACCAGCTAAACCACTAACTGCAAAAATTGCCTCACCAACCAACTTGGTGGTAGTCGAGAAACTCTTTTCTTTGAGATCGGTAATCCTCGTATCGATGGCTTTAATCCGCGCATCCACGCCTTGTAGCTCAGTTCCAAAGGATTGGACTAGTTGCTTGAGTTGGTCGAGATCTTGCTGGGAAACTTCGGGCGGTGCTGGTGGTGCTACTGGTGCTGGCGGTGCTATTTCAGGAGCTGATTGCTGCGGAGCTACAACTTCAGGTGCGACTGGCTTTGGTGCTACTCTTCTTTTTTTGACCGTCTTGCGTGGCTTCCTGCTAGCAACTAATTCCTCCATTGACTGGACGCAGCCATTGAGACTAGTGGCAAATTCTTCGCGAGATAAAGCACGATTGCCTGTAGGCATATCGCTACAGCTATATTTTGCATTCAAGGCTTGGAGGGTTTGATATGCCCAATCCCCAGGTTTAACTTCTACAGACTCGGTGGCTTGCTTGATTTGTTCGGTGGTAGGCTCTGTTCCTAAAGTTGTTGCGACATTGGTAACTTTGAGTGATGCCGAAGTTGGGGTACTCTGGGGAGCTATGGTAGTAGGTTCGTTGATACTGGGATTAGCTTTAGCTGAGGCTACGCCAGACATCCAGACAACAAGACCAATTAGGATGGGCGATAACAGATTTTTTGATAATAAATTTGTCATTATAGTGATGCTATTCCTCATACTTGTGATTATTTTAAAGATCGAGTATTGCAAGCTAAGTTCTGCAATGATCATCCTTTGATTTCTGCATTCTAGTTTACCCCTTATATTGAATAATTCGACAATTCACAAGCAAAAATAGCGAAAAACAATATTTGCTTTCCGCTAAAAGATATATTTCAAAATTTAGTAACCTAAGCTACAAATCATTGCCACTAGCAAAAAGATCGATATAGCGATCGATCACTGAACTTAGGTAGTAAGGATTACAATGATTTCTATAAGTTAAAATTTAAAAGTTGTCCGAATCGTCCCGACATATTCAGTTGGGTTGACACTACTATGATCAGGATTGGTAATCAACAATAGTCCAGGTGTAATTGAGAGATTGTCGCTCAACTTTAGTTTGTACAAAGCTTCTATATGATATGAAGTACTGGAGTTGCCAGTAGTAGTAATAGCAGGCGCAGTTCCAATCGCTGGTACGTTCCGAGAATTAAGTTTTGGCGGTACACCCACAATAAAAGCGAGGTTGTTACCTTTTTGACCAAGATCAGGGAAAGCGAATGACAGGGCATAGTTGCTAGAACTAGCAGTACCGCCGCCCGCAGCTTCCCGATTTGCTTCAACCAAACCCGCCCAACCGGAAAGCACAAAAGTAGGACTGATTTTATAGCTAGCCAACAGCGAGTAATGATTGGCAGAAGTTGCGACTGGTGCAGCACCACTACCAAATGGTCTGTTCGCAGCACTGCTTCCAGTTCCACCAGTGATGTTGTTGCCGTCAGCAGTATATGAACGAGCATAAACTAAGCCCAAATTGAGGTCTTTATTGGGTTGGAAACTAAGCTGACTAATGATGCTATTGGAACCACTGAATAAGCCATTGCCCACAGTGGGACTAGAGGATATAGTTCCTGGCACAGCATAACCGACAGCTAAACCTAGCTCATCACTAAATTTGTGATTGACAGTCAGCGATGCACCATCCCCACTGAGTCGATAAACAGGGTTGAAGCGACCAAATCGCGATATAGATCCTTCTCCAGAACTGGCAAGTATTGGGTTAAAGGTGTACATGTTCTCGTTAAATTCACTGCCGACAGTTTCGGCAATGATTTTAGTTTGCGGACTCAATGGAAAACTGTATTGGAGCAAGGAGAGATTGGTAGTGTTACCTTCATCTCCATCGAATCCTAGTCGGGTCATATTGGTGCCTGTAACGCTACTACCAAAAGAAGTGGTGTTTCGGGACTGCAATCTGGTTCTGAGCCGATCTTTGCCAGTAAAGCTAGTATCAAAATTGAGTCGAACTCGATTGCTTAATGTAGTATTATTGTTTGGACTGGTGGGGCTGACGGCAGTAGTTCGCCCGCCATAACCGTTGATGCCGATGATTACTTCTCCCGCTAGCTTGGTAGTAGTCGAAAAACTCTGCTCTTGGATCTTTTTAGTCGTAGCTTCTATTGCCTGAAGGCGAGAGTCCACACCTTGTAGTTCACTAGCAAAAGATTGGACTAGCCCTTTGAGTCTGTCGAGATCCTGCTGAGAGACTACTTCTTCTGGTGCATCTACTGGCTCCGGTGGTGTCATTGGAGCTGGTGGGACAACTTCGGGAGCTGGCTGAGGCATCACCTCAGGTACTGGGGTGGGAACTACGCGCCTCTTTTTGATGGCTCTGCGGGGTTTTCTAGCGACTAGTTGTTCGATCGATTGTATGCACCCATTGAGACTAGTAGCAAATTCTTCACGGGATAGAGTTTTGTCACCAGTCAGGGGATTACTACAGCTATATTTGGCATTCAAGGCTTGGAGGGTTTGGTATGCCCAGTCGCTAGGTCTAACTTCAGTCGATTCTGTGGCTTGGTTGAGCTGCTCAATCGTAGGCTCAGTCGCGAGATTAGCTGCCAGGGGATTGGAGCTTTGTCGCAATCCTAGCTGACTCGATAATTGAGGGGTTACTGCTGTAGAATCATTACTGGGGTTGGCAGTAGCTGTGGATGTTCCAGCCATCCAGACAGCAATACCGATCGGGATCAGGGATAAAATTTTTGTTGATAGCTTGGTCATTTGATGAATATCTGTTCTCTTTGTGTACTTTTGCGGCTATATAAATACGACAAGCTGATTTTTTGCAGCATTAGCCTTTTAATAATTTCTGCATGATAGTTGACAGTTTCGATCAATACATATTAATTCCGCTACATTTTCTCGATTTTTGTTGGTGATTTGATTGGATCAGATCGCAGTGTCTTTTGTATTATCGTGTTACGGCAGTCAGTGCAGTTGAATCTCGATCAATGAGGTTTTAATAGCGAGGGGAATCTTGGGTACTCTAAGAGGGCGCAGGTATAGTACAGATCGAATCGATCCTGATGGTAGTACTTGGCTAAATTTGAGATAATAAAGACTCGATCAACATCAAAGATTTGAGATTTGATGCGCTAGTTTTTTATTAAAGTTATCAATTTCAACTACAACTTCAATCGATCGAGTGGAGAACAAATGACTATTGCTGTTAATTTTAATGAGGCTGCAAGCTTAACTGAAATGTCCCAAGATTTAGATCTGCCACCTGAGTTAGAAGATCGCCACAACATATTCGACGGATTGGACGATCAAACGATCATTCGACGGTTTGCACGGGGGAAGAAACGATTGGTAGTCAATCAAAACTTGCGGATTGACTACGCTCATAATTCATTGCAACTGTCAACACCAACTAGTGAATTGATTGCGATTCACAAAATTGCCGAAAAACTGCACTATATCCTGATCAAAAAGGATAGTAAATATTCAAAACTGATTCAAAAAATAATCTCTGAGTGTCAGTTTATCCCGATCGACACGGCTACTGCCGATCGGGGATTCATGCGTTATCAAAAGTATGAAATTCCCCAAGGCTATGCTCTATCTTATGAATCAGCAGACGTATTGTGGCAGACCTGGCAAGAAAATCAACACCAAGATCCAATTGGGTTACAATTAGATATCCTCATTCTTGCTCGATCAAAATGGTATCGCGTTCAACAGATGATCTGTACTGATGATCGGTTGGATGTCCAAACCAGACTAGGTTTGATTTCGCTCACTCGGAGAGATCGGATCGCCTGGATTGCCAAACTAGGAAATATGGCTACTGTCATTAATGCCGATCTAAATACAACTAAAAATGTGTCAAATGATGGCACTGATAGTGATATTTTGGGTAAGATCATCTCTAAATTGGCAATCGAAGGTTCTGTTCAAAGCGATCTGCCATTCGATCCAAATGCTACTATGTCTCAATCAGGTTTCAATCGGCCGCATAACTCATCGCTCTTGTATGAAGAAGATCGCAGTAGCACACTGACTGGTCAAACCTTGTCCCCAATTTCAGCCCAATTGATGACTAATGCGCTGGATGTCCTAGAAGAATATCTCGAACATGGTGAAACGATCGTTAGAACGGAAATTATCCACGATCCTCAAGGTAATCCCATTAGTGAAAAAACTGTCACAACCCATCGAGGTTGCCCAAGATGGGCGATCGAGGCTATTATTAACTGGAAATAGTAGATCGTGAATGAGTGAAAATATGATTAAGTTGCCTAAAAAGTTGATGTTGTTGGGATCGGGTGAATTGGGCAAAGAATTTACGATCGCAGCGCAACGATTGGGTAATCATGTGATCGCAGTCGATCGATATCCTCAAGCACCAGCGATGCAAGTCGCCGATCGATTTGAAGTGATTTCGATGTTGAGTGGAGACGATCTCGAACGAGTTGTAGCCAAACATCAACCTGACTATATTATTCCTGAAATCGAAGCAATTAGAACAGAAAAATTAGCTGAATTTGAACAGCGTGGCATTACAGTTATTCCAACGGCTAAAGCGACTCACTATACCATGAATCGCGATCAAATCCGCGAACTTGCTCATCAGGACTTGGGGGTACGCACAGCTAAATATGCTTACGCAACAACCCTAGCCGAAATGCAAGCAGCAGCTCAGTTAATTGGATTTCCAAATGTTGTTAAGCCAGTAATGTCTTCATCGGGGAAAGGACAATCGGTTGTAAATAATCTGGCTGAAGTTGAGACAGCTTGGAACTATGCAATTGAAGGTTCTAGAGGTGATAGTCAGAAAGTAATTATTGAAGAGTTTATCAATTTTGAGATCGAGATTACTCTGCTCGCGATCAAGCAGTGGAACGCACCCACAATTTTTTGTCCCCCCATCGGGCATCGACAAGAGCGCGGTGATTATCAAGAATCTTGGCAACCAGCAGAAATTACTTCCGCTCAAATTTTAGAGGCTCAAGCAATTGCTGCTAAAGTAACTGATGCCTTAGGTGGTGCGGGAATTTTTGGCGTAGAATTTTTTGTCACGGCGGATGAAGTGATTTTCTCAGAACTATCCCCGCGTCCTCATGACACAGGGATGGTAACGTTAATATCACAAAATTTGAATGAATTTGAGCTGCATTTACGGGCAATTTTAGGGTTGCCGATTCCGAATATTATTCAGTATGCACCAGCGGCGAGTGCAGTAATTTTAGCGAGTGAAACATCTGATTCGATCTATTTTACTGGCGTAGCTGAAGCTCTTAGTCAGCCTGATGTAGATATGCGATTATTTGGTAAACCTGACTCTCGCCCCTATCGACGCATGGGCGTTGCATTGGCAAAGGCAGAAACCACTGATTTAGCAAGGGTTAAAGCTTTTGCAGCAGCTAGTCAGGTAAAAATTATCGATCATTAATTAGATTATATTTAAGCTTTAAACTATTCTATCTATGACTATAGCTGCTGAAGTAATCTGCGTCGGTACCGAATTATTGCTCGGTGACATTCTCAATAGTAACTCTCAATATCTAGCCAAAGAATTAGCTGCATTGGGGATACCACACTTTTATCAAACAGTGGTGGGTGATAATGTCGATCGAATCCACAAAGCGATCGAGATTGCCGCTGCTAGGTCGAGTATATTGATTTTTACAGGTGGTTTAGGGCCAACACCTGACGATCTGACCACAGAATTGATCGCTAGTTATTTCAATACGCCCCTGGTGGAATTTCCAGATGTAATTGTTGATATTCAAAATAAGTTCACTCAAGCTGGACGGGAAATGACTCCCAGTAACCGTAAGCAAGCACTACAACCAGTGGGCGCAGCTTTATTACCCAATCCCACCGGAACGGCTCCAGGGATGATTTGGCAGCCACGGGAAGGGCTGACGATTTTCACATTTCCAGGTGTGCCACGAGAAATGCACCGGATGTGGCGGGATACAGCGGTTTTATTTTTAAAAACCCAGGGTTACGGTCAGAATTCAATCTATAGTCGCAGTCTGCGGTTTTTTGGGGTTTCGGAATCAGCGTTGGCGGAAAAAGTCGAGCATTTGTTTAATTCAACCAATCCGACTGTCGCGCCTTATGCCGGAAAAGGTGAGGTTAGACTGCGGATTTCGGCTAGAGCAGTGAGTGAGGTGGCGGCTAACCAACTGATTGAACCGATCGAGCGAGAGATTAAGCAGATTGCCGGAGATGCTTATTATGGTACTGATGATGATAGTTTGGCTAGTGTGGTCGGGCAATTATTGAAGGCGAAAGGTCAAACCTTAGCTGTCGCCGAGTCTTGTACGGGCGGTAATTTGGGCGGACTATTAACTGAGATTCCAGGGAGTTCCGATTACTTTTTAGGGGGGATTATTTCCTATGCCGATCGAGTTAAAGTTGATTTATTAGGTGTCAATGCTGCGGATTTAGCCGCTGAAGGTGCTGTGAGTGAGACGGTGGCGCGGCAGATGGCGGCGGGTGTCAGGGCTAAATTGGGCACTGATTGGGGCGTAAGTATTACGGGCATTGCTGGACCTGGTGGTGGTACCGATCGCAAACCCGTCGGGTTGGTGTATATTGGAGTCGCCGATCCTGACGGTGGTGTTGTGGGTATTAAATATCAATTGGGCAGCACCCGAGAACGGGAATTAATTCGCCACATGTCAGCTTTACGAGTCTTAAATTTATTGAGACTGCGTTTGAACGGTTAAATCTCAATTGCTACCTACAACTCCAGTTGATAGATCTGTAGGTTGGGTTGAAGAATGTTGGCGTTAGCGGAGCGTTTGCCCCAGCAATAGCCTCTCCGTCAGGAGATAACCCAACACACTCAGCAATAATTCCTGAATTGACTGAGGTGGAACTCTATCGATTTTCCACAGTCTTAGTTAATTAGGGCGCGATCGACTTACAATGAGTCGATCGAAATACTCAAATCCCCGAATTATCCAAATGCATAAACCAATTCATAGCCTTATCGTCGTTAGTTTTCTCTTGGGTACGCTGATCCTGGGTGGTTGTGATAGTCCCAACAGACAGCAAGCTGCTAATCCACCAGCACCAACTAATCCAGCCCCACACACTCCCTCTGACACTACCAGCACCCAATTTCCTGGTTTGCCTAGACTCAATGGTACCGCAACAGTCGTGATGACTGTTAATGGCAAAAAGATTTCGATCAAGCTAGACGGTAACAATGCCCCGATTAGTGCGGGTAACTTCGTCGATCTCGTTCAGCAAAAATTCTATGATGGTTTGAAATTCCATCGCGTCGTCAAAAACTTTGTTGTCCAAGGTGGCGATCCTCAGGGCAATGGTACTGGTGGATATATTCCCAGAGGATCCAGTTCAGAACGGCGCATTCCCCTCGAAATCAAAGCTGCTGGCGCGACTTCACCCACCTACAGTCAACCAATCAATGGTACCGCACAGCTCGAACACAAACGCGGGGCGATCGCGATGGCTCGATCTCAGTCACCTGATAGTGCGTCCTCCCAGTTTTATTTCACCCTCGAAGATGTCCCTTACCTTAATGGTAACTATGCCGTCTTTGGCAGAATTACTCAAGGTGTAGAAGTACTTGATACGATCAAGCAGGGCGATAAAATTACCTCGGCACAAGTGACTCAAGGAATTGAGAATCTAAAAAAATAGGTAAACTCACATTTTGAACCAGTCAACAAACATTAGTAATTAGCGTAGATCTAGGGTACCCATGAAGGGCACCCCTACAGATAACTTGTAGGGGTGCCCGTCATGGGTACCCTAGATGGACGCTAATTTCTAATGTTTGTTGTCTGGTTGAAAATGTGAGTTTACCTATTTTTTTATATTATCAATTACTTGAGTAACTTGTGCCG
>JAJAYU010000101.1 GCA_026786125.1 Chamaesiphon sp. | reverse complement strand
TCGAACGGATGAACCCCAAAGCCAAGTCACCAGACAAATCAGATAATTTGGATAAATTAGCCCTGAGTGTGCAACCAGATGGAGATTTAGCCATTCTGCAAAATCTCCAGGTTCGCGATGTGATGGGTACCAATTATCTTCAGCTATCCGATCGATTAGATATTCTCGCGGCTGGGTTAAAATTAACTCAAAATAACTGTCATAGTGCGTTGGTAATTGACGATCGCCAGGAGTTAGTCGGGATTATCACACTGCACGATTTGAGTCGGGCAATCTCCCAAGCGGAAGCATCATTACAAACCAGTTTATTGTTAAGTAATGGCATTGGCAGTATTTGCACCAAGCATCTTTTTTACGCTGAGGTAGATGAACCGATTAGCGAGGCAATTGATCGAATGAATGCCAGAGGTTTACATCAGTTGCCCGTAATTGACAATTCTCAACCCGGATTGGTGATTGGTATTCTCCAGCAAGAACACATTGCTCTTGCCTGTAGCGTTGCTACTACTCGTCAGGCTTTGAGTAAGTATGAGATTGTTGCTGTAGATACGATGGAGATAGATAAATTACCCCGACTAAAATCACAGATCACTTGGCACGCTTGATAATTAGTTGATAGTTGTTGGCCGAAGCCCTGACCTAAAAAAGGGTGAGCAATTGCCCACCCTAGATATTAATCTAAAATTAGAATCGATTAACCCAAGACAGATTTCGCTGTTTTCACAACGTTATCGACAGTGAAACCAAACTTCTCCATCACAACGCCGCCTGGAGCCGAAGCACCAAACCGATCGATTGTAACTAGTCCACCATCGATACCGACAAAGCGGTGCCAACCTTGGCTGCACGCTGCTTCTACTGCTACCCGTTTGGTGACAGCTTTAGGTAAGACGGATTCTTTGTAAGCTGCGTCTTGCTCGTCGAATAATTCCCACGATGGCATGGACACTACCCGAACTTTCTTGCCTTCGGCGGTGAGTTTTTCCGCTGCGGTGACACAGAGCATGACTTCGGAGCCAGTACCGATCAGGATAATATCGGGAGTACCTTCGGAGTCTACGATCGTGTAAGCACCTTTGGCTACGCCCGCGATCGAGGTACCTGGTAAGTTCGGTAGATTTTGACGGGAGAGGGCGAGGAGGGTAGGATCGGTTTTGCTGGCCTTTTCGATCGCTACTTTATATGCACCGGATGTTTCGTTACCATCGGCGGGACGAATCACGGTGAGGTTAGGAATTGCGCGTAAGGATGCGATGGTTTCGATCGGTTGGTGAGTGGGACCATCTTCACCTTGTCCGATGGAATCGTGAGTCATTACCCAAATCGATCCCGCTTTGGATAGTGCGGAGAGGCGAATCGGTGCGCGCATGTAATCGGAGAAGATCAGGAAGGTTGCGCCGTAAGGAATCAAGCCAGAGTTATGGAGGGCGATACCGTTACAGATCGCACCCATCGCATGTTCGCGGACACCGAAGTGAACGTTACGATTTTGGTAAGCACCTTTTTGGAAGTCACCGGAAGTTTTGAGTTCTGTGAGGTTGGAGTGGGTTAAGTCAGCGGAACCGCCGATTAAACCAGGGAGAACAGCAGCCAATTTGTTGAGACAAATTTCCGAGTGTTTGCGGCTAGCTACCGCGCTATCTGCGGGGGTGTAGGTAGGCAATACGCTATCCCAACCAGCAGGGAGTTCGCGAGAGGTCAATCCAGTAAATTCGGCTGCTTCTGTGGGGTATTTGGTGGTGTATTCAGCTAAGGTGTCATTCCACGCGCTTTCTGCTTTAGCACCATTGGCGACGGCTTCGCGCATGTGGGTTACTGCGTCAGCAGGCAATTCAAAGGGAGCGTATTCCCAGCTGAGGTTTTCGCGGGTGAGTTTGATTTCGGCATCGCCTAAGGCTGCACCGTGGATTCCAGCGGTGTTGGATTTATTAGGGGAACCGTAACCGATGATGGTAGTTACTTTAATCATCGTGGGTTTGTCGGTGACTTTCTTCGCTGCGGCGATCGCGGCTTCAATTCCGGCTAGATCGGTGTTCCCATCTTTGACGTGGATGGTATGCCAGCCATAAGCTTCAAACCGTGCGGATACATCTTCAGTGAAAGCGACATCGGTGGAACCGTCGATCGAGATATGATTATCGTCGTACAGTACGATCAGTTTACCAAGTCCCCAGTGACCAGCGATCGAAGCTGCTTCACCAGAAAGACCTTCCATGTTGCAACCATCGCCAACGATGACGTAGGTGTAATGGTCAACTAAAGTAGCGTCAGGCTTATTAAACTTAGCTGCTAAATGCGCTTCAGCCAATGCTAAACCAACACCATTTGCAATTCCTTGACCGAGGGGGCCAGTAGTAACTTCAATTCCGGCAGTCTCAAAGTTTTCAGGGTGTCCAGGTGTGCTAGAACCCCACTGACGGAAGTTCTTGATATCTTCAATGCTGACACTATCGTAGCCAGTCAAGTGCAACAGCGCGTATTGTAACATCGAACCATGACCAGCCGACAACACAAACCTGTCACGGTTGAACCATTGAGGATTCTTGGGGTTGTGCTGCATGAACTTTTGCCACAGCACATACGCCATCGGAGCCGCACCCATTGGTAAACCTGGGTGTCCAGATTTCGCTTTCTCGATCGCATCAACAGCGAGGAAACGAATAGAATTAATAGCAAGTTGATCTAAAGATTGAGCAGCTACAGGCATGATATATATAAATTAAACTACTAACTAGTTTCGGCGCGGATAGACAAGTGCAGGCTGAATTTAGCCACATTTATCATAGCAATTGCTAACTATCATCCCATCTGGTGGAAGGATGAGCAAGGACTTTTGGAAATTAGGGGATAGGAAATAGGGGATAGGGATTAGAGAAAAATTAAAGACACAACCCCAATTTTCAAACAATAATTCTCACTATCCCCTATCCCCTCTCCCCTATTCACTATTCCCTTTATTAAAAAACATCACCATCCCTTCCCTTTCCCCCTAGTATCTGGTATTACTAGCGAGAGGATAGTCGATCGAATAAATTATGAACATGCCAAAATACGATAGTATCTTCAATTCTGATGAAGAGTATACCGAAGAGCCGTTAAACGAAGCTGAAGGCTTGGCATCGATCGTGCTTATTGCTGCGCTAGCAGACAATCCCAAGGATTTGGCCGCGCCAGATTTATTTCTAGATATCCTGGCAGATTTTGACTTATATGTAGAGTATTCTGAAGAAGATTTGTTGTCGATGGTCGATCGATTGACCGGAATTGCGGCAAGTCACGGATTGGGGGCATTATTCAATGCGGCTGATGAAGCAATTCCTGATGATTTGGTGCCAGATGCTTATGCTGCGGCTATTTTGGCAAAGATGGATCCTGAAACGGGTGAAATTCCGGCTGGAGCGCAAGTATTCTTGAAGGAACTTCAGGCGGTGATGGATATTGATGATGAGGAAGCTGCGGAAGTAGTAGCGGAGGTTCAGAAGAGTTTTGAGTCGGGTTCAGATAGCCAGAATACTTGAATTTGAGCTGGTAGGCAGTGCTAGTTAAATCATAGATCTGAGGGTACCCATTAAGCGGCGTCCCGAATAAAAAAACGACAAGACAGCGGTGCGCTATGGGTGGGGTTCCCCCGCACATAGCGCAACAAGACAGGGCACCCCTACACAATTAACCTGTAGGGGTGCCCCTTGTGGGTACCCTCAGATCTGCGCTTTTACCAACACCTCTGTATTGGTGCAAGACGCTAATTCAGATGACTAGAAATCTGCTTATTATTACCTAATTGAGCGATCGACCGATCTAGTCCCAACAGTAGAATTTGGAGTGGTTTAAGACCATTTTCTTGGGGAACGATCGCCATGTGACTGACAAAGCTGAGTTGATTGACTTCGCGATAGGCGAGGGGAATCTCTCGAATCATCTCAGGCTCAATATCGAGCAATTCAGGGGCACTCTTGGCTGGCAAACCGCAAAGTTCGCCAGATTGAGTATGAAATAAGATCAGGAATTTGGAAGAATCCTGTTGCGGATCGATCGTTGTAAATTTCTGGCGCAAGTCTACAATTGTGAGATTTTGCGAACCAAAATTAATCATCCCAATCCCATCTTTGAGGATAGCTCGATCTGTCGGATAAACGATCGCTTTCTTAACGGCTTCGACGGGTAGTGCAAAGAGATACTGAGACATGGATGTCTGTTCGATATCTGCCAGCGAAAAGATGACTGTACGAATGTTATCAGTATCATCAAGGCTGGATAATCGCTTGGGGAGGGGAGTGGTTAGCATTTTAATTGATAATTGATAATTGATAATTGATAATTGATAGATCTGTAGGTTGGGTTGAAGAATGAAACCCAACACACTCAACCAATATTGAGTGAATGTTGGGTTATCTCCTAAGGTCGATGCTACGCCAGTGCTACGCGTAACCCAACCTACAGATCTATCCCCTAGCCCCTATTCCCTATCCCCTCTTATACTCCTACTTCAACTGGTTGATCTAACTTAGCAATAATATCTAAGAGATCCTTTTCAGATTGAGGCTTGGTGAGATAATCCTTGGCTCCTAATGTCATAGCTAATTGACGATGTTTTTGACCACCGCGAGTAGTTAACATGACGATCGGAATTTGGGATAATTTGGGATCTTGGCGGCAATGACTGAGGAATTCAAATCCGTTCATTTGCGGCATTTCAATATCGCAGACTACTAGGCGAATCCGAGGATGTTCTTGCAAGCGCAAGATCCCTTCTCGTCCATGACCAGCTTGGATTACTTGACAGCCAGCTTTGGTGAGAGAGCGAACTAAACTTTGACGCTGGACGAGGGAATCATCGACCACTAGTACCTGCAATTGTTTGCCTGGTTTCGCTGAGTTGTGATTGGCAATTTCCTCTAGTTTTTCAGCTACTGCGGTGGGGATTTGATCTGCGGCTGGAGCTAGCGCGGGGCGTACCATCGGTGGTAACGGGGGCAAGTCTGAGGTAGTGGTGGAAGTTGAGGTGTTAGTGCTGACCCGTGCCAATAATTCGACTGGATCGATCGCTAGGGTCAGACTACCATCACCCAGAACGCTATACCCTTGAATATAGCTAGGCATTCCAAAGGTTTGACCGAGGGATTTGACTACTAGTTCTTGCTCTACCAAGATCCGGCTGACTTCTAGACAGATTTGTTCTTTACCAATATCCAGGAGAAGGAGGGCGTTAGTGGTATTTTTGGCTTTGGTGGGGAAGAGATTTGCCGCCGCTTTGTTGGTACCGATTTCGCAATGATAGTCGAGCAGACTACCAACGGCATAAATTGGAATTAACTTGCGATCGGCACCGTCACCCCACTGGAGAAACTTGGCTGTACCCTGATCTGAGAATAGAGATTGGATTTGAATCCGATCAGGCGGTGGTAATAGCACCTGGCTGATTGATTCAGAACGCAAGGCGTACACAGATCCTTCGGATTCGCAAATCATTAACCGTGTGGTGGTCAGATTGAGCGGGAATTGCATCACAAAGGTCGTACCTTGTCCCAACACAGAGCGGACATCGATCGTCCCTTGTAAGGCACCTAAACGGTCACGAACGACATCCAATCCGATGCCGCGACCTGAAAGATCGTTTACTTTCTCCGCAGTGGAGAAACCTGGAGCAAACATGATTTCGGCGAGTTCGGCTTCGGTGGCTGGATAACTAGCGTCGAGTAGATTCATATCGATCGCCCGTTGCCGAATTCTGACCCAGTTCAAGCCTTGTCCGTCGTCGCTCACCTCAATTTTGGTGCGATTACCTTGATGGTAGGCTTTGATGGTGAGTTTGCCAGTTTCAGATTTGCCTTGAGCTGCCCGAACTTCTGGGGCTTCGACACCATGATCGTAAGCATTCCGAATTAGGTGCAATAAGGGATCGTAGAGTTTTTCGGCGATGATTTTGTCGATCGAAACTTCACAGCCAATTAGTTCTAATTGGGCGGGTTTGCGATGGGAGGCAATCATCTGTTGAAGTAGTCGCGGGAAACGATTGAGCACAGTTGAAATTTCGACCATGCGGGCTTCAAACAATTCTGATTGAGCTTCGGCGAGTAGTTGTTTGCGTTTGCCCATTGTCATCCGCGATTTTTGGGTCATTTCTAGCAAGGTGCTAACTTTGATCCCCAAATCAGTAATATCATCAGTAAAATTTTGCAACAGGATGCTCAATTCACTATAGACATCCAACTCCATACTATCGAAATAAGAACTTAGTTCGATCGGATTTTTGCCTTTTTTGCCTCTACCTTTCTGAGCGCGGCGGGAAGCGGAGTTTGGACGTTCGCCCAGCAAGGTATTATTATCAGCCCAATCATTAACTAGGCGGAGTTTTTGCTCACAGCGACGATATTGTTCGACAGTTTCCTGTGCCATGCCCTGCAACTGTTCCGATCGGAGATATTGTTGATTATCATCAATTAATAGCTCGCCGATGGTGTGGCTGAGACGTTCGAGCTGGATTGTGGCAACTCTGACACTGACTGCTGATTCGGCTGAAGTTTCGCGCTCATTTGCTTTAGCACTATTCGATGCCGATGACTGGATTTCCTCAGGGATCGATTCTGGATGTTCGAGGGAAATCGATTGGAAGATGCGATCGATCCCAGAGCTACTAACTAGGGCTAGATTGGAACTGGTAGGGGATTCAATTAGTTCGATCGAATATGCTCGCTGAGTTGGAGCTAGCTCGATTGGTTCTAGCTCAAAGAAGGAGCTAACTTCGATAATTTCTAATTCATCATCGACTATTTCGACTGAATCATCGATCTCTGCAACTGAATCACTAGTATCGATTAAGGATAACCAATCTTCACTAGTAGATGCAGTGGTTGATTCTGTTACTTCTACAGGTATTTCTACAACTGAATCACTAGTATCGATTAAGGACAACCAATCTTCACTGGTAGATTCAGTATTTGAATCTGTTACTTCTACAGGTATTTCTGCAATTGAATCACTAGTATCGATTAAGGACAACCAATCTTCACTGGTAGATTCAGTATTTGACTCTGCTTCTACAGATGTTTCTACAACTGAATCACTAGTATCGATTAAGGACAACCAATC
>JAJAYU010000100.1 GCA_026786125.1 Chamaesiphon sp. | reverse complement strand
TAATCATGACTATCATCATTTGCAGTTGCCAGAATTGACCATATTGCTAGCCAGTGCTGGCTGGGAGTTGTCTCCCAGATTGCCAGTTTACCCATCCCACGAGCAAGATTTGTCCGGATCATTATTGGCTTATATTCAAGCTAATCGTCAGGCTAGAGTTGCATAATTATGGATTTACAGAAATTGACCAATCCGATCGATTAATTGTGCCGCCTGTAATACGCCTTCAATTCGATCGACAGGTTTACCACCTTTAAATAAAACGAGGGTTGGTAATGCTTGAATATGATGGGTAGAAGCAATTTCAGGATACTTGTCAGTATCAATTTTCATCACTCTCAATTGCCCATTCAAGTCGATGTTGACTTGCTCCAAGATCTTGGACATCATCTGACAAGGGCCGCACCAAGTTGCATAAAAATCGACTAAGATTGGCGTATCACTATGGGCGATCGCATCTTCAAAACTAGTGAACTGTTGTTTGACTGCCATGATCATACGCTCCTGAACCGAAGTTGGACTAATTCGATCTTATCTAGTTTGAGCTAGATCTGAAAGAGATCGATAGCAAAAGTTAACGAGCAAAATCGATCTTCCTTGTTTAGTCAAATGATGACCAAGAATAGGATTTAGAATGACATACCTAGTTTTAAACCCATCAGCGCGTGGACGATCATCATGACCATGATGGTGCTGCCAAAATAGGCGTGGAACTTCCTCAAGCCAGGATTATTGCCACCAAACCCACTAAAAGAAATCGCGCTATTGATTGCCAGAAAGGTCAATACAATCGTTGCTGTCAAAAAGTGGGGACTTGCCATCACTTCATGTTTTTGGATCACTAGAGATAGGACACCACCAGTTGCCCCGATCGCCATAAAGCCAAACATTGCTGGCATAATCTTTTTATGGTCGGTCTTATTTTTGATCGCTGCATCCACATCAGTAGCTATTAATACTCGCCCTTTCCAACCAGCATAGGCACCATATCCACCCATCCCAAACATCACAATACTCATGAAAAATGGATGTCCCCAGTGGGTGAGTATGTCCGGTAAATTGAGGGCACGAAATTGACTAGCAAGCGGTTCCAATAATTGTGTTAAACGTTCGCCCATGATACCTGTACTGCGATCTCTAAAATTAGTTCGATCGTTATTGTACAAGGGGACGGGAAGAATCGGGAGTGTAAGAGGCTGTTTTTTCTATTCACACCATTCACCATTCACCCTCTATTCAACCCCTCCATTGTCCAAGTAACAAAGGTACCGATCGGACTCCAGAGCAGGTAGGGTATTAGTAGCACTACAGCCATGCCCGAAACTGGCAATACTAATGTCGCCAGAATTGCACCAATAAACCAACCTACCGCACCAACGATCGTACCCACTCTAAGACTCCTAAACCAGAACATTGACGGCGTGTAGACCATAATCGCCACCTCTAACAGGAGATACAGTGCCATCAAGCCCCACGGCTGACTTTTCGGGGCGGCAGCCTCCCAGGTCAGATAGGCTGACCAAGCACCACAGATAAATACTACCGTCCAAATCACTGGAATCAGCCGTTCAAATGTCAGCCATTGGGGGCGACGCTGACGATTGAACCACCGATATCCTTCGGCTGTATTCAATTTAGTTAGCAGAAATCCTACTAAGACTGCGACAATTCCAATTATCAGCCAGGATTTAATCATAAGTTCAGGATTTAGGCTTTAGGTTTTGAGATTAGGGCATTTGCCCCCAATGCTCAATAATCCTACAATATCTCTCTGACTCGCCTTAAAGTCAATCCGAGCTGATTTGCAACAGCCTCAATCTATAGAGGGAGCAAGCTCTATCTCTACACTA
The DNA here is from genome assembly GCA_026786125.1 of Chamaesiphon sp. GTDB lineage: Bacteria > Cyanobacteriota > Cyanobacteriia > Cyanobacteriales > Chamaesiphonaceae > Chamaesiphon. Next base: position 21,588 of record JAJAYU010000100.1, on the reverse strand, counting down.
AAACTCCCAACTTCTAGTACTCAAAGCCCAAAGCCTACTCTCTACTCTCTTTCTGCCGCCAGTGGTGGAGCCGCAACTGGTGTGACATTAAGATTGACAGTTTGACCGTTACGGCGCACTTGGACTTGGACGCTACTACCAATCTTGGTTGTTTCGACAGCTTGCTGTACTTCGTTGGAGTTTTTAACTGTTTTGCCATTGACAGATTGGATGATGTCTCCGGATTTCATCCCAGCACTAGCGGCGGGTGAATTTTTGACCACGCGGGCAATTAGGGTACCTTGATCGACATCAATTTTGAGATTGGCTTTGGGATCGCTGTTGATTTCTTCCTTGAGTTGGGGGGTGAGATTTACCATCTGGATGCCCAGGAATGGATGCTCTACTTTGCCTGTGGCAATCAATTGATTGGCAATGCGGATGGCGGTATTAATTGGGATTGCAAAGCCTAATCCTTGCGTCCCGCGCAGGATAGCGGTGTTCATACCGATGGCTTGTCCTGCGGCATTGAGCAGGGGACCACCAGAATTACCTGGATTGATGGCGGCATCAGTTTGGATATAGTTGACTCGTTTGTCGGCAGCACCGATTTCTGCGCTGGTTCTGCCCGTTGCGCTGATGATACCTGCGGTGACGGTGTTATCCAATCCTAAGGGATTGCCGATCGCAATCGCCCATTCACCTGGTTTAATTCGATCGGAATTACCGATTTGAATGGTGGGCAGATTTTTCTGGTCGATCTCAATTACGGCTACATCAGTGACTCGATCGAGTCCTCTTACTTTACCAGGGATCGTCCGACCGTCTTTGAGGGTGACGGTGACTTTCGTCGCACCAGCGACAACGTGAGCATTGGTGATGATTTGCCCATTATTATTGATAATAAAGCCCGATCCGGTACCTTGCTTGATCTCTCGATCTACAGCTCGACCTCTGGGTGGGAGCCGATCTCCAAAAAATCGTCTGAAGAAGGGATCCTCAAACTCATCTTCCCCACCTGGGCGGGCAACTACGGTGGTAGACGCATTGATTCTGACGACTGCTGGCCCAACTTTATCAACAACTTGAGTAATGAAATTGGTATTAATTCCAGCTAACACACTGCCACTATTGGCTATTTGAGCGGTCGCAGGTGATTCGATACTAGCTGGAAGCTGTTCTTTCGCAGCGAGATAGCCAAACGAACAACTAGCAATCGTGCTCAACAATAGGAGTGAGATATATTTGCTACCTTGGCGCAATGTTTTTAGGGTGGTATGTGATGGTGAGACTGGAGAAATTAAATGCTCGGTTACTTCTGGTTGAGAACTTTTAGTGGCAGGCGAATCTTGGGATTGTAGATTAGGATCTGGCGATTCGATCGGGGAGTTTTTCTGGGGTTCTGACATACAAAGCACACCTATACAATTCTGGGGGCGATTTCGGCTAGCTGCTGGTAGATCCCTGCTTTGAGCCGATCGCCTAGCACGTTACTTCCATCTATCTTAGACTTGGGCTATCACTTATGACGCAATCATGGTCAATTTGTTGCAAACCTGGGATGAGATCACAAAGTTGAAAGATATCACAAATTGGTGAAATTTTTCTGGTATTGCTTAATACATTTTTGCTAGAAAAGTCCAGCAGTCTCATACAAACGGCGTAGGATTGCCGAAATTTTGATCGTATATTGAATATCTGCCGACCATCGGCCATTTAACTGCCGCATTGTCGGCGCAATGCCACGTTTGACCAGATCGAATCTAGGTGCGACGCATTCTTGGACTAATAAATCTGTACTTGCATAAGCTTTGAGTTGCTGGATGTGGGCGCGGATACCTAGCCGGAGATTGGCAAATTTTGCCCATTCAGTCTGTCGATCGCCTAGACTAGCAAAGTTGTTAAATTCAGGCAAAATGGCACTGCGAAAGGTCAGAAATCGAGTTTCTAGACACATTTGAGCAAAGGCTAGATCGTGGTTAACTCCTTCTGCTCTGGCTTCTTCAATATAGATCTCTGGTAGGTTGGGGAACTTTTCTAGAGCTTGAGGATGATTGGCTGTGAGAAAATCACCCAGATGAGTCGCTGTGGTATGCCCCTCGATCATAATCCGATCGAATTCATCGGCATTAAACTGATGCTGGGAAAGGATATTGTAGGTGCGACCGATTTCTGAAACGATCGAGATATTCAGATCCCGAAGTTCGATCGCTTTTACATACACTACGCCGCGATAGCGAGTTCGACGCATCTGTTGATTGAGGGCGAGATTTACCCCCAATCTATCAGCTAGATCGATCGAAATATAGACATTTCCATTAATTGCGATGCCCCGTTCAGGCGAAGGTTCGTCGTTGACTTTGAGGTGAACGGGTACAGTGTGGTTGTTACTGGTGACTTGCATCTGGACATCGCGACTCCAAGGCACCAAACCATCGGCAATACCCAGAGCGATTTCGCGCCAGTAAGCCTGAATCACCAATCGATCCTCACTCTCAATCTGAAAGCCAATTTCCATCAATAAGGATGGTATTGTCAATCGCCTACAAAAAGCTACACTACCAGTCACTGCGACTGTATCTGCTTTTGCGCCTCGACTGGGTAGATCGGGCACCCGACTGGAAAAAGAGAGCAGCAGCATCTGGGCATGACTTTTACGTTCACCATTTTTAGCAATATAAAAAGTACTTACTCCCCTGGTTTGGGACTGAGCATAAGCATCAGCGTGAATACCCAGCGCAATATCCCCTGGCTTGGCGCGTTTATCGATCCACTCAATGCTCGATCTAGGATTATCAGAGTCAGGTACCGCTAAAACTTCAAAGCCGCGATTACGCAGTTCGGGAACGATCGAATCCCGTAGAAATACCATTTCTTTGGCTGCATTTGCGGCGCGTCCGATCGTTTCTGGATCCCCAGCACCACCATCGTAGCCGCCATAAATCGCACAAATAAAAATCCTTCCCATGAAAATTGTTCCCCTGACCAGTTAATGGCAAAATATGCTGAGTATGAAGTGTATATACTAATCTATCTATCTAAAAATTCTGAATATTAATTAAGCATTGAGAATGATTTATCGATTTCTTTATTCTCTATTATCCATATCTACTGGAATTGAGTTCTTACCAGCTACTATGTCAATAATGGTTGCGATCCTATTACTTTTAGATATTAACCGATCGATAGATCGATCTCCTTGGGACATTTGGCTGTTTTCCCGCCTAATTCAGCCGGAAGGCTGAATAAAGGCTGAGTTGGGATGGTTGATTAGGCTATATATCTTAAGTTTTAACTGATTGAAGTCGATCTAGTTCCACTAATACTTCCTGACTATGGGCAGTGGGATTAATGTCAGTAAAAGTTGCCCGCAAAGTGCCTTGTGGATCGATAATAAAACTATGGCGCATCGAATAAATTCCCATCCAAGAACCATAGGCTTTGCTAACTTTGCCATCAGTGTCCGCTAACAGCGGAAATTTTAATCCTTCCGAATCGCAAAACTCAGCATGAGAGTCAACTGAATCGGCACTGACTCCGACAATCTCTGTTTGACGTTGCTGATATTTATTAATATCTTGCTGAAATCGCCGCGCTTCTAAGGTGCAGCCAGATGTAAAATCTTTAGGGTAGAAATATAGTACGACCCATTTTCCCGCATAGTCAGTCAGAGCTACTTGCCCCGTACCTGTATTCGTTGGTAATCTAAATTCGGGTGCTGGCTGATTGATGATCGGCAATTTCCCGCCCATTGCTTGGGCTGTGGAGCTAGAACTAATCCATAAAATCCCACTCAGACAAATGGCGGCTAGGCTACTGAGAAAATAACGTCGAGACATAGAATATATCAATTAGAACTAAACAGCGGTGAAAAAGGCTTCAAGTATAATCTTACTAGAAAGCTAAAAACCTTGTTTTAGCCCAAATCTGCGCCGATCCTACCTGACACCCCCGATCGCCTGCTATAGTGATCTACCGTTAGGATTAAAATTTTTATACTTAAATTTCGATGAACACAGTAGATGATAAGGCGATAGTCAAAGAATATTTTAATAATACGGGATTCGATCGCTGGCAACGGATCTACGGTGATGGTGAAGTGAACAAAGTACAGTTGGCGGTGCGAATCGGGCATCAGCAGACTGTAGACACCTTATTGGGATGGTTTGAGGCGGATGGCAACTTGGAGGGTTTATCTATCTGTGACGCAGGTTGTGGAGTGGGTAGCCTGAGCATTCCCTTGGCAACAGCAAAAGCCGTCGTGGATGCGAGCGATATTTCTGAGAAAATGGTCGGAGAAGCCAAAGAACGTGCTGCTGAACTACTTGGCAATAACGACAATCCCAACTTTAGCGTTCAAGATCTCGAAAGTCTCAGTGGTAACTACAATACAGTTGTGTGTCTAGATGTATTGATCCACTATCCCCAATCAAAAGCGGCGGAAATGATTTCCCACCTGGCGGCTCTGGCTCAATCCCGCCTAATTATTAGTTTTGCACCCAAAACTCCTGCCCTATCAATCCTCAAAAAAGTCGGTAGTTTCTTCCCTGGAGCCAGCAAAGCTACCCGCTCCTATCTTCACACCGAAGCAGACATCATCGCAATTTTGGAGAGCCAAGGTTTTGAAATTAAGCGCAAAGCTTTTACCAAAAAAAGTGTCTACTATTCACAGATGTTAGAAGCAGTCAAACTGTAGGGTGTGCTAAGGAAACTTATATTTATCGAACTTATGTCTAAAATGTTATCTAATTATTTTAACTCTATCTATCGATCGATCCTAACTACGGCCTTAATTGTCTTCTGCTCATTGCTATTAGCCAGTCCAGCGTTTGCCGGAATTGATGATGATAAATATGATGGTAATGTATTTGTACTCTATGCCGGAAATGGCTCCCTAGTGCCAGCGAAAATCTCCCTCGCAGATTCCTTAAAAGCCAAGAAACCAGCTTTGTTAGTCTACTACGTCGATGATAGTACTGACTGTAAGAAATATTCGACAGTAATCTCGCAGCTACAAGCATATTATGGCAAAGCAGCTAGCTTCATCCCTGTAACCGTCGATAGCTTGGCACTAGATAAAAAGTATCAAAACACCGAAGAAGGATACTACTATGGCGGTACAGTGCCCCAAACTGTCGTCGTTGATAAGGCTGGCAAAGTTCGGCTCAATCAGGTAGGTCAAATCTCATTTGAAAAAATGGATGACACCTTACGGGAAGTCTTCGATCTACTCCCCCGCAAGGAATCAGTCGAACTCAAACGCCGCAGTTTTAATGAGTTCAATAGTGAACTCACAAATTAGCTAAAAACTTACCTAAATTAACTATCGCCAATTGCCTCAAGGTAATTGGCATTTTATTCTTTATAAAGATTTAAGCTTGTTCTTCTTATAATTGTGCTATGAATTCGCTCGACTATTTTAGTTCGGTTATCGCGATAAGGTAACTGAATTTGTATGTTTGTATACTAATATTAAGGAGAATTAATCCCGTGAGATAGATAAAGTTAAGATATGAGAGCATAGCTTAACGAAAGTTAACTCTATCAACAAATAACTATTCAGAACACAACTCGATCGAGTAGGAGCCAAATTCCAATCGTGAGCCAGCAACAACTTGCCCAACTGCGCCGTTACAATCCTCAAGCGATTGCCAGTTACTATAATAAACGTCCGTGGCTAGTGATCTGGAGAGCAATCACGATTGTCTGGCTGTTTGCAGGGTTCTTAATTGGCTTGCTAATCGATCGAGCTATGGGACGTGTAGATGCTAATAAATCCGACAGGGCTACTCAACTTCGCGAAATTTTAACATATCTGGGGCCGACTTATATTAAAGTCGGGCAAGCACTCTCGACTCGCCCCGATCTGATCAAGCAAGATTTCCTGGAAGAATTAATTAAGCTCCAAGATCAGCTCCCACCATTTGATAATGAGCAGGCGATGCAGATCATTGAGTCTCAGCTCAAAAAATCTGTCGAAGAATTGTATAAAGAGATTTCCCCGCGTCCAGTGGCGGCGGCTAGTTTAGGACAAGTTTATAAAGCGAAACTATATAGCGGCGAAGAAGTCGCCGTCAAAGTTCAACGTCCTAACCTACTGCCAGTTATTACCCGCGATTTATATCTGCTCCGGTGGGCCGCTGGCTGGATCAAGCCACTGCTACCATTGAATCTTGGTGATAATCTGACGATTGTCGTTGATGAGTTTGGCACAAAACTATTTGAAGAAATCGACTATCAGAATGAAGGGCGTAATGCCGAGAAATTTGCAGCCAACTTCCAAGACGATCCGACTGTCAAAGTCCCACTCATTTATTGGCGATATAGTAGTCAGACAGTCCTCACATTAGAGTGGATTGATGGGATTAAATTAACCAATTTGGAAGGAATTAGAAGAGCTGGACTTGATCGAGATAAACTGATCAAAGCTGGTGTGACATCAGGGATGAGACAGTTATTAGAATTTGGTTTCTTCCATGCCGATCCCCACCCTGGTAATCTATTTGCGATGGCAGATGGACGGATGGCATTTATTGATTTTGGGATGATGGATCAACTGACTCAACATACCAAAGAAACGATCGCTGGATCGGTGGTACATCTGATTAATAAAGATTATTTATCCCTCACTGACGATTTTGTCAAATTGGGATTCTTGACTCCTGATGTTGATATCTCACCAATTATTCCCGCCCTCGAAAAAGTGCTCGGCAATGCAATGGGTGAAAGCGTCGGTAACTTCAACTTCAAAACCGTCACGGATGAGTTTTCGAGCTTGATGTTTGAATATCCATTCCGCATCCCTGCTCAATTTTCGCTAATTATTCGATCGCTAGTTACCCAAGAAGGTGTGGCTCTGAGCCTCAATCCAGACTTCAAGATCGTCGAAATTGGTTATCCTTATGTTGCCCAAAGATTGCTCAATAGTGAGACTCCCGAAATGCGGCGACGATTAATTGAGGTAATTATCAAAGATGGTAAATTACAGTGGGAACGCTTGGAAAATATGATCGGGATTGCTCGCAGTGATAGCAATTTTGACCTGCTACCCACAGCTCAATTAGGCTTCCAATTCTTGATGTCTGAGGAAGGAAAATCGCTGCGAAACCAACTGGTAATGGCATTGACAGAAGATAATCGATTGCATCTATCTGAAGTTCAACAATTGTGGGGCTTAGTTAAAGGAGAATTGGAGCCAGCTAAGTTGTTCAATGTTGCTTTTAGTGCTTTTGCGGAAAGTTTACCTAAAGCAATTAGCGATCTCTCGACAGCGGGTGTCAATTCGTTATTTGGCGCGCGTACTGGTAGTCGAAAGTAGACGTACAGCCCTTAAGCTATCAACTATCAACTATTTAATGGGTTAGAATCAGTAGGGGTAATCGATGAATTACCCCTACTGATTTTTTTGGATACGAATTAAGTAAATGTCAGATCTAGTTTTATTTTGGCATCGTAATGATCTAAGAATTTTAGATAGCGTTGGTTTGGCACAGGCATGTCATAGTGCTGCTAGAGTGATTGGTGTATTTTGTTTCGATCGATCGATCCTCTCCCGCGAGGACATTGCACCAGCCAGAGTTGTGTACATGTTGGGCTGTCTCAAAGCTCTTGCTGAGGATTATCGCCAAGCAGGTAGCCAATTATTATTTGTAGATGGAGATCCAGTCGATCGAATCCCTCAGTTAGCTGCTACTCTCAAAGCCAAAGCAGTATACTGGCATCACGATGTCGAGCCATATTCTCAGATTCGGGACGAGCAGGTAAGCACAGCCTTAAAAGCCCACAATATTCAAGTCCATACCAATTGGGATCGGCTCCTCCACGATCCAACCACGATCAGAACAGGCAATAAGCAGCCCTATAGCGTCTATTCACCCTTTTGGCGTAACTGGAATAGTCAACCAAAACCAGCACCAGTAGAAGTTAAGCTACCTAAAAGCGAATTAACTCCTGCCGAAATCCAGGCTCTAACTCAACTTCCAACGATCGATCTGCCTACCGCTACAGAGTTAGGATTTACCTGGGCAGCACCGCTAATTTTTGAGCCAGGTACCACAGCAGCAGCACAACAACTAGTAACATTTTGCCACGACTCCATCTATCAGTACGACGAGCAACGCAATTACCCAGCCATCTCCGGTACTTCTGGCATGAGTGCCGCCCTGAAATTTGGGACAATCGGGATTCGGACAGTTTGGGCTGCTACAACTGCCGCAGTCACAGCAGCGAATAGCGAGACAGCCCTCGCAGGTATTACCACCTGGCAACAAGAACTCGCATGGCGAGAATTTTACCAACAAGCTCTCTATCATTTCCCCAGCCTCGCCCAGGGGCCTTACCGCGACCACTTCAAGCAGTTTCCCTGGGTAAATGACAAAACACAGTTTAAAGCCTGGTGTGAGGGCAAAACGGGCTATCCGATCGTTGATGCTGCCATGCGCCAACTCAATCAAACTGGCTGGATGCACAATCGCTGTCGGATGATTGTTGCTAGTTTCCTGACTAAGGACTTGATTATCAACTGGCAATGGGGCGAGAAATATTTCATGCAAACCCTAATTGATGGAGATTTGGCGGCGAATAATGGCGGTTGGCAATGGAGCGCGTCGAGTGGGATGGATCCCAAACCATTACGGATTTTCAATCCCTATACTCAAGCCCAAAAGTTCGATCAAGATGCTAACTATATTCGCAAATGGGTACCAGAATTGAAATCTGTGGATACTAAAATGATTCTCAGTGGCGATCTTTTACCACTAACTCGTCATCAGGTAGGCTATCCACTACCGATCGTCGATCATAGTATCCAACAGCGGTTATTTAAGGAATTGTATGCCAGCGTTAAATAATTAATAATTGATAGCTAATAAGTAGCCAGACACAATTAAATATAAAATATTATGTAGGGTGGGCACTGCCCACAGTCAGGGTTTAAGCCTATTGCTATCTGACACATATTTATACCTACCTATTTATCAACTAACTAACCTGTTCAGTAGCAATAATATGCAGATCGATTTGTTTAGCTCTAATTAATCGCAGTATCCGTTCAGTAAAAGATTGCCGCAATAAAATTTTCCACCAAGATTGTTGACTTTCCCCAATCACGATCTGGGTGATATGTTCGCGCTCGGCAACTTCAGAGATCGATTGAGGAATTTGGTTACTAATTACCCTAATAAATCTACCACTAAATTCTCGACAAAGTTGTTCGCAGTATTCGAGATGGAGACTCTCTGGCTTACTTAAAAATCGATCTGGATTGGCAATAAACAACACACACAAAGGTGCATTCATATAGTTTGCCAATCTAGCACCTCGCCTGAGCAATCGCAGTGAATTTGGGTAAGTAGAAATACACACCAAAATTCGCTCCCGAATTGCACAATATTGACCATTTAGAGCTGGATACTCACTACCTTGATCTTCAACAGTATTGGCTAATTCTCTTAATGCTAATTCTCTGAGTGCGATTAGATTACGCCGCTGAAAAAAGTTTTGGAGGGATTGCTGAATTTTCTCTGGTTTATAGATCTTGCCATCGATTAATCTCTCTTCTAATGTTTCGGGAGTGACATCGACTAAGATCACCTCATCTGCTGCTTCGAGCAATCGATCAGGAATACGTTCTCGGACGATTACGCCAGTAATTTTGGCAACGATATCATTCAAGCTTTCTAGATGTTGAATGTTGACAGTTGAATAGACATCAATCCCTGCATCTAGAATAATTTCGACATCTTGATATCGCTTTTCTCGCTCTGAACCAGGGATATTTGTATGAGCTAATTCATCAACTAATACTAATTGTGGATGTCTATCAATAATCCTATCAATATCCATTTCGAGGAAGTTGGCATTGACGCTATTGCTGCCAATTCTCGGTAGGATCTCTAATCCGATCGATTGTTGGGCAGTATCACTACGTCCATGAGTTTCGAGGATACCGATAATCACATCGATACCAGCTTGTTTGAGGGCTTGGGCTTCCTGGAGCATTTTATAGGTTTTGCCTACTCCAGGTGCCATGCCAATAAATATTTTATGTCTACCTTTATGGCGCACTTTTTTAGTTGATAATTGATAATTGATAATTTATAGATAATTAATAGATCTGTAGGTTGGGTTGCGGATGCGTTCCAGTCGGGTTTATAGGGCGATGGAAACGCACCAAGCAGAAGAATAAAACCCAACACACTCAACTATTTAGGTTAGTTTATCCAAAGCTAAATTAAGATTTAAAACATTCACGCCTGGTTCACCAAAGATACCGAGAAATCGATCTTCGATCGATTGAGTCATGATAATTTCAACTTTATTCGTGTCTAGCCCTCTGGCTCTAGCGACACGGGGAATTTGATTTCGCGCAGACTCTAGACTGATATGTGGATCTAAACCAGAACCAGAAGTATAAACTAGATCGTTAGTTGGTTTAATTCCAGCGGCTTTGAGCCTGTCGATTTCAACTTTAGTCCGTTTAGGTAAATCAGGATTACTCGGAGCTAAATTACTTGCCCCAGATCCGCCAGTTGGGGCGGCTGTTTTACCCGCACTATAATCAATTGTACTCGGACGACTCCAGAAATATTTGTCACTAGTAAAAGGTTGTCCGATTAATGCCGAACCAATTGCTTGAGATTGGCGATTGCGGAGGATACTGCCATGAGCTTGAAAAGGTACGAATAATTCTCCAACAGCTAGCATCATCAATGGATACATAACTGCCACAATTAGCCAGAGAATTAGAGTCGATCGAATGGCTGTGCCGAATTCTTTAACTTGATTCATGTTAGAATTTCTCCGGCTGAAAGATCACTAGAAATAAATATAATGATAAAGCGACGGTGACTATGCCTAGGATACCTAAGGCGTAAGACTGTTCGCGAGAAATAGTCCCACCAGTAGCTGCATAAACAACGGGAGCTAAGATGAGATTAATTGCAAAGCTCCAGAGTAGATAACGGGTTGATTTGCGATCATGTAATTTGGTGGCAATTGCAGAGAGATCTTCGATTACTGTCGGTGATAAAATATGTTTCATGATTAATAAATGATAATTGAATACACGGATCTGTAGATGGCTTTGTTTATGCTAGAAATATCGATATTAACAATAACCTCAAACAAAACCCGCCCTCCCTCACTAATCACCTAACCCATTGTCTTGTCTAGTAATTATCGATCAATACTTATTTGCGGAGGTACAAATTTTATCGATCGATAATCGCTGGTGAAGGAGGGCGGGTTTTGTGTGCCTACGGCAGGCTACGCCAACAATATTTCTATTACTAACAGCGTTAATTGCATAAACAAAGCCATCTACAGATTTTTGAATTAAGCCAGCCCTACGGCGGCAACGAGAAGATCGATCGCTTTAATGGCAATAAATGGAGCGATTACACCTCCCAATCCATAGATAAAGATGTTTCTTTGCAATAGTTGTTCTGCTGATAGTGGTCGGAATTTTACGCCTTTGAGGGCCAATGGAATCAACGCTGGAATGATCAGCGCGTTGTAAATTAATGCTGATAAAATAGCCGACTGAGCACTTGCTAAACCCATCACATTTAAACTCCCAATCCCCGCACTAGCAAAGATTGCTGGTAGAATTGCAAAATATTTAGCCACATCATTGGCGATCGAAAACGTGGTTAATGCCCCGCGTGTAATTAATAATTGCTTACCAATTGTGACAATATCAATTAACTTCGTCGGATCGGAATCTAGATCCACCATGTTTGCGGCTTCTTTCGCTGCTTGGGTGCCGGAATTCATCGCCACTCCGACATTTGCTTGGGCCAAAGCGGGAGCATCATTGGTACCATCTCCGGTCATCGCCACCAATTTACCCAGAGCTTGCTCGGCGCGAATTACTTCGATTTTATCCTCTGGAGTCGCTTCGGCGATAAAGTCATCCACTCCCGCTTCTGCGGCAATTACCGATGCAGTAATCCGATTATCCCCCGTCAGCATCACTGTCCTAATCCCCATTTGTCGCATCTGATCGAAACGTTCGCGAATGCCTGGTTTGATAATATCTTTGAGATAAATTACGCCATAAATATCATCTCCCTGACATACCGCCAACGGCGTACCACCCAGCCGCGATACTCGCTCATAAGCCTGATCTAAATCTAGGGGAATTTGGCCCCGACGGGAGCGGACAAAGCCCTTCACCGCATCGACTGCACCCTTCCGAATCTCGATTCCATCAACATCGGTACCACTCATCCGAGTCCGAGCGGAAAATTCGATCCCAGCAGCGGTAGTTTGATCGACTTGATCGACTGCACCTAGTTTGTGGGCTAGTAAGACGATCGATTTACCTTCTGGGGTTTCATCAAAGACACTGGAATTGAGGGCGATTTGGGCAACACTGGCAAGATCGTGACTACCGATCGGGATAAACTCCTCGGCTAAACGGTTGCCCAGGGTGATTGTCCCTGTTTTGTCCAAAACTAGCGTATTGATGTCGCCACAGGCTTCTACTGCCCGTCCAGAGGTGGCTATGACGTTAAATTGAGCGACCCGATCCATGCCAGCAATGCCGATCGCACTCAGTAGTCCACCGATTGTGGTCGGAATCAGGGCAACTAATAACGCCACCAAGACAGCAATGCTCACAGGGGTTTTGGCATAGTTCGCCACAGGGGAGAGGGTGGCAATTACAATCAGGAAAACTTGCGTCAATACCGCTAGCAATACCGTTAAGGCGATTTCATTGGGCGTTTTACTCCGATCTGCACCTTCTACCAGCGAGATCATTCGATCGATAAATCCCTTGCCTGGATCTGCTGTGACCCGAATCAGCAATTCATCCGATAGAATCCGCGTGCCCCCAGTTACCGAACTAGCAATATCCGTGCCAGGCTGCTTCAATACTGGGGCAGATTCTCCCGTAATTGCCGACTCATCGACAGCGGCTTCTCCACTTGTCACTTCGCCATCGGCGGGAATCATATCCCCAGCAATTACCTTGACGATATCCCCTTTTCGCAAGCTCGTCGAACTAATTTCGGAGATTGAGCCATCAGCCAACACCTTACGGGCAGATGTATCCGATTTCGTCGCTCTGAGGGCATCTGCTTGCGCCTTGCCCCGCCCTTCGGCAAAGGCTTCGGCAAAGTTGGCAAATAGAACCGTAGCAAATAAAATCCCACAGATTAAACCATTAAAGAGCCGCACATCTCTCCCGACCACAGTACCAAAAATATTTGGATCGATCGTCATCAATGCGGTGATAATCGTGCCAATCCACACCAGAAACATCACCGGATTTTTGATGGCGATGCGCGGATCGAGTTTGACAAAGGATTGTTTGATCGCGCGGGCGAGCATCCCTTTGGATTTGGCTTTGGGCGTATGCTTGCGTTGCGATCGAGGAATTGATGTCATAGTAATTATAGATTATGAATTTGAAAGGCTTCGGCGATCGGTCCTAATGCCAAAATCGGGAAAAAACTCAACGCCCCCAATACCAGAATTACCCCCGCAGTCACACTGGTAAACAACACCGTATCGGTGCGGAGTGTCCCCGTAGTCATCGGTACGGGTTGCTTGCGCGACATCCCATCTGCCAATAACAACAGCGCAAGGATCGGTACATATCGCCCAAATAACATACTCATACTGGCACTCAGATTCCACCACAATCCCGTGGCTGCTGGTGCCGAATCAGCCAATCCTTCCAAGCCAGAGCCATTATTTGCCGAGGCGGAGGCGTATTCATACACCACCTGGGAAATCCCGTGGAAACCTGCGTTGCTAATCCCTGATAAAGTCTCTGGAAAAGCCAAGGTAATGGCACTAGGAATCAGTACGGCGATCGGATGCACCAATAACACAACACTTGCTAAAATAATCTCTGGTTTCTCAATCTTGCGTCCCAGAAATTCCGGCGTGCGCCCAACCATTAAACCTGTCAGAAATACTGCTAAAATCAGGTACACAAATAAGTATGCTGTCCCCGTTCCTTGTCCGCCCCAAATAATTTGTAGGAATAAGTTAAATAGTGTCACTAATCCACCTGCGGGCATGAACGAATCGAGCATTCCATTCACGGCTCCACACATGGTACCCGTGGTGGCAACTGCCCAGAGTGCGGTTTGTGCCCAACCAAAACGCACTTCTTTACCTTCTAAATTTGGTTGAGATGAGCCAAGTTGAGCATTAATCAGAGGATTGCCCCCATATTCACCCATTGCGGCAATTCCGATCGAGATAATAAAAAAGCCAAATACCATCCCAAAAATCAACCACGATTGGCGGGTATTACCTGCAAAAATGCCATAAGTATGAATTAAAGCAGCCGGAATACTGATCATCGCGATCGTGGCAATTAGATTAGTAAAACTGTTTGGATTTTCAAAGGGGTGAGCAGAGTTAGCCCCAAAAAAACCGCCGCCATTTTCACCCAGTTGTTTGATACTTTCAAAATGTGCTACGGGGCCAACGGCAATTATTTGAGTCGCACCATCTAAAGTAGTGGCAGTAATTGGTGGATCTAAGGTTTCTGGTACTCCACCAATTAAGAATAATAGGGCAATCACGATCGATAATGGTAATAAAACTCGGATAATCCCCCGCGTTAAATCCACATAAAAATTACCCAAGGATCTACCAGTCAATCCCCTAATGAAAGCAATCCCAACAGCCAATCCAGTTGCCGCAGAGGTAAACAGTAAAAAGCCTAAACCTAATACCTGACTGGCATAACTAAAAGTAGTCTCACCCGAATAATGTTGCTGATCTGTATTTGTTAAAAATGAAATCGTCGTATGTAAAGCGGTATCCCAAGTCGGCGCAATAAGTCCCGTTGAATTAAACGGTAATCCAGCTTGAGTTATTAAAAGTATGAACACAAATATGCCCATCACAATATTACTAGCAAAAATTGCTCGAGCATATTGCCAGCCTGTCATAACTTGATCTCGATCGATCTGACTAAATCGATAGATGGCACGTTCTGAGTGGGAAAATACTGAATCTAACCAAGTGAGTACTGATTTACTCCTGAGCCGAGTTGAAGGATCTGCTTCAAAGACAACGGCTAGATACTTACCTAAAATCGGGGTAATAATGCCGATCGGTAATAATGTTAAAGCTATTTGAAAAAGTCCTTGCCACATAAATTAGAGATTAACAGCGGACAATTTCTATTATCGACCAGATCACTACTCCTACATGTCTAAACATCTGTTTGTCTTTTAGCAAATTTGTTTAGTTACGATCTAAACACAAATAATCTTGAAGGATTAGTATTGCCTGCTAGCCATAACTCAAGCTAAGATTTAAGAATATGTCATCTCAGATAATCACAGTCTAATTTAGTGAAAAATGCTTACATACTATCCATAAAATAATGAGTAACCAAGCATCTTTTCATCGTGCTCATTTGTTAAGAATCGGCTTAATTATTGGGCTATTCATGTTAGTATTGACTCTAGAATTATGTACTCCAGTAGACTATCTATTTGGATACCTTTATATAGCTCCAATTTTATTGGCTAGCTTTAGGTTTGGTCGAACAGCAGCTATTTATACTACGATAATCGCATTGATTTTGACACTAATTAATCTCTGGATTCCTGACAGTCAAGTAATTACGATGGCGATGGTAGTCGATCGATCGATCGCTTCAGCTACACTCATACTAACCGGATGGTTGAGCGAAAATAATCATAGCTATCGAGTCGCGATCACCAAACAACAATCTCAACTAGATATTCAACAACAACTAGTCAGGCTGCGTGAAGATTTTGCATCAACTTTAACTCACGATCTTAAGACACCACTACTTGGTGGGATCGCTGCTTTAGAAGCATTTCAACACGAAAATTTTGGAGCTGTGACTGCCAAACAACAACAAGTTTTAGCAATGATGTTGCACAGTCATCAAACCAGTTTGCAATTAGTTGAAACCCTCTTAGATGTCTATCGCAATGATACAGAAGGATTGCAATTATTTCTTGCCCCAGTTGATTTGACAGCATTAGCTGAAGAAGTTGTCAGCCATCTCAGCCCCCTTGCCGCAGCCGATCGAATTTATCTCAGCATTAATTATGGTGCATCAGATTTTCGTCAATCCTTATGGGTAAATGGGGATAGATTTCAACTTCAGCGTGTTTTTACCAATCTACTCAAAAATGCGATCGATCATTCCCGCCGAGGTGAACGAGTCGAGATTGTTTTGGAATCTCACGCCGATCAACAAGTCGTAAAAATTCTCGATGCTGGCTCTGGAATTACTACAGCAGAATTACCACACCTATTTCAACGATTTTATCAGGGACACAGTGATAGGCAAGCTAAAGGAACAGGATTGGGACTCTACCTCTGTCGCCAAATTATCGAAGCCCATCACGGTATAATTTGGGCAGACAATCGTAATGCTGTTGGTGCAGTATTTGGATTTAAGCTACCGATCGGAACTTACCGGATTTAAGGATTTTCAGAATTAGACGATCGTTCCAAACCCCTAACCCCTAACCCCTTGCCCAACTCTCGACTCCGAATTTTACTAGTTGAAGATGATGAACTCTTTCGGTTAGGGTTGCAGTTTCGGCTGCAACAGGAGTCGGATATTGAGATTGTGGCGGAAGCTGCTGATGGTGAAACTGCTGTCGAACTGGCTAATCGACATCCTCTCGATTTAGTCTTGCTAGATGTTGGTTTGCCGAGAATGAGCGGATTAGAAGCCTGTCGTCAAATCAAGGTGTCTCAGCCCCAATTAGCCATCTTAGCTTTGACTTCTCATTCTGAGCAATCTTTAATTACTAGACTAATTGAAGCTGGTGTTAATGGTTATTGTCTCAAGGGGATTGCGGCGGAGATGCTGATCCTGGCAGTGCGTTCGGTGGCGGCGGGAGCATCTTGGTGGGATCGGACTGCTACTGAAGAAATTCGATCGACAATGATCAATCCTGGGGGCGAACGGCTACAACCCCAGGGGATTTCGTTAACCAATCGCGAACGGGAAATCCTGGCTCTCATTGTCGCTGGCAAGATCGATCGAGATATCGCCGAAACTCTCTATATTGCTCCTGCAACTGTTAGAGTTCATGTCCATGCGATGTTACACAAATTGGGTGCGCGCGATCGATCTCATGCGATCCTGATTGCTCGACAGCAACAACTTTGTGATCCGTCAATTTGAAGTTGGGAGCAAATCGAATTAATCAAATTGCGGTGCTGAATAGTTGGGAACAAGACTCAATCTTGACCGAAAATCCCAGAGCTGACGAGGGCAGGGATGTGGCAAAATGGGGGAGAGATTATATTAATACTTTTTAGAAATGCAAACGGGCAAAAAATCTATACTCAGCCGCTGGCGAAAATGGTTACAAACGGGGATACTTACCATCCTCTTTTTCAGTCTAGCTGGAGGAGTGAATGCCGGAACCCTATTACCTTCGGGAAATGCCATTACGGACGGACAGGCGATCTTGCGGTACGCACTACCGATCAATAATAAACCAGTGCGGGATCTTCAGGATAGCCTAGAAGATATTTCCAATCACATGCGGGGGAAACAATGGGGCACAATCAATAGTGATGTCAAGAAAGCTGCTGTGGTATTGAAAACCAAACAAGCTGATATCCTCAAGAGCATCCCCGCAGCCAAGCAAGCTGAGGCACAAACTCTAATTAACGAAATTCAAACTAGCGTCGATGCTCTAGCTATTTCGGTAGAAGCAAAGAATAAACCGCAAGTACAAGTCGAACGCGCTCAGGCTCTAGCGAAAATTGGTGTACTTGAAGCGGCAATGGTGACGGGTTTTCCCTATACAGTACCAGCCGAGTATAGCAATATCCCACAGCTTCAAGGTCGGGCAACGATCGCCTTCAAGACTACCAAGGGTGATATCAATATCATCGTCGATGGTTACACTGCACCAGTAACAGCAGGTAACTTTGTCGATCTCGTCAATCGCGGCTTTTATAATAATCTCGCCTTCACCCGCGCCGAGAATGATTATGTGCTCCAAATTGGCGATCCACCTGGAGATGAAATTGGTTTCATCGATCCCAAAACCAAAAAGTATCGAGCGGTACCATTAGAAGTAATGGTCAAAGGCGATAAAGAACCCATGTATGGCATCACAATGGAAGATGCTGGTAGATTCCGTGAGGAACCAGTATTACCATTCTCTTCCTATGGTGCCGTCGCAATGGCACGTTCTGATGCCGATCCAAATGGTGGTTCGTCGCAGTTCTTTTTCTTCCTGTTCGAGCCAGAATTAACTCCCGCTGGACGCAATCTGCTCGACGGACGCTATACAGTATTTGGTTATGTGACATCAGGGCAAGAAGTGCTCGGACAACTCAAAGCTGATGACAAAATCATATCTGCAAAAGTGATTGAAGGCGCGGATTTGTTGAAAGTTTAGGAGTTGGGAGATTGGAGTTGGGAGGAGAAATGCAAGCTTCCCCATCTCCCCATCCCCCCATCTCCGCCACCATTCCCTACTTAGGAGTACTAGTAGCATCTGGCACATTTGGCTTACCCTGAGTAAAAAACCATCCACCTGTACCAATTGTAACTAACAAGACTAGACCGATCGCCCCTAATAATAGGGGTTTTTTGTTGTTAGAATTAGAGCCTTTTGAGCTTTTTTCGCCAATAGTTTTCACGCGGTTTCGTTCGATACTACCACTGTGACTTTCAGGATTGGCGAGTAGCAAGGTATCCGTATGTGCTAACGCAGCAGCAGCGGCATCCTTCGGGAACTCGGAGGCGGTGTTTTGTCCCGCTTCGACGGGTTGTTTGACCTGACAATGGACGAGAGCCACGGTAGAGTTGTCGTGTCCATTATGGGTATTTGCCATATTGATCATCCGCTGACAAGCAGTTGCGAGATCGACTTTGCCCTCCAAGAGAGGGAGAATCTCAGTTTGCCAGTACTGATCTACTCGATCGCGATCGCTCACGCCATCAGAGCAGAGCATAAAGATACATTCCTCATCTACAATCAGTCGCCGAATATTTGGATGCAGAGCTGTAGAAGAATTCATCCCCAAGGCTTGAAACAGAGAACCCGAACTGCTCATCCCCAAGGCTTGTCGGTACAAAATCCCATTGAGTCGGACTTCTCTAGTGGCTAGATCGTCATCTAAGGTCATTTGATGACAACCAGTACGGGTAATCCGGTAGACGCGACTGTCGCCAATATGGGCGATGTAAGCTTCGTGACCATAAACTAGCGTCATTACCATTGTCGTACCCATGCGTTCGCGTTCCTGGCGATTTTCGCTGTCATTCCGTAGACTGATTTGGTCGTTGGCAACGCAGGTAGAATTCTCGATTTGGATCGCGATACTATCGGGATAGCGATTTTCGGGTTTGTCAAGGACGTTTTCGATCCGACGGTGAATGGTATCGATCGCTAGAGCAGATGCTACTTCGCCGCCTTGGTGCCCACCGACTCCATCACAGACGATCGCCAGACTGAGATCGTCGCCAGTATTCTGATAAAGTGGATCGCCACTAGCTGGATAGCAAGAATCTTCATTCTGCTTGCGGGTTGGCCCTGTATGACTGAGGGCAAGATAATTACAATTGAGAAACTGCTTCTGACCCACAGTTCGCAGGGCTTCATCTAGGGCTGCAATCAATTGTGTGGCGGTCACAATTTCTTCTTTTGCCAAGCCGTTACAAATTTTCTCCAAGGTCTGAGCAATCCCAATCCGCGCATGTTTTTGCCAGTGCTTCCAGAGCTTGCCCAGTTCGGCTAATTTTGGCTTGGAATCACCATTTGGCATCAATTCGATCGCCCGAACTAATCCACCTTCAACTCGCAATACTTCTTGATGCAGCAGGGTTCTATTCACATCTTCACCCTCCATCGCGTCCCACATATTCGCGATTTGCCAGAGCCAATTGAGTTGGCGCATCGAGCCAGCACCTTTCCAACTCTCACTGATTTCGGGCATGATCCTACCCGCAAAAGCAGCCCCTAAACCATCGCTATAAATCGGTACTTTTTCTAGCAACCATAACGTGCTGGTTCTGCGTCCCGATCGATTTAAGGCAATCGCGCCATAGACTTGAGGAATATGCGGACGGTGCTCAACCAAGTGCAGATAAGGCCTAATAAAGTCAGGTACTTTCTCGACTACTTCTGGTTGCCAACCTGGTTTGGTATCCAATAGTACCCCACTATTGACAACGACATAACGGTTATTTGCCAATGTCTGACCGACTTTCAAGCTGGAGACATCCTCGCCCACAGCCCACAAATAAACTTTAGGAATAGCAGTCCGACAATGAGCACAAAAATTGTGAATCACTGGATTGGGAGCCTGACATTCAGGATTGGGACAGACGATCTTTGTCGCTAATTGATTGGTCATGGGGTTGGGGTTGCTCCGGTCAGCCGATAGTTTGCGCTATCATGGCAATTCAGGTGGGTGGCTTGAGGTGTTTTCAACGAGTCGATCTGGCGGTATGCTGCTGATGGCGATCGAGACTTTGACAAGATCGAAAGTAGTCGATTCAAATTTTAACCTGCGATCGCTAGCCAACCTTTAAATCTCTCTAAAAATATATTCGCCTTCTCTTATAAATACCCATGATTTACCCTTCTCAAACACCTTTACCCCTTAAAAGTGGAGATTTGTTACGAGTAATCGCACCGAGTGGTAGATTACGGGAGGGAACTGCCCTAGATCGAGGGATCGAGATTTGGCGCGAACACGGTTATCGGGTGGAAATATCACCAGATATTATTACCGATGGATGGGGTTATCTTGCAGGTATAGATGCAGCTCGACGCGCCCAATTAGCTATGGCTTGGAGTGACCCCGAATGTCGAGCGATCTTGTGTGTCCGAGGCGGTTATGGCGGCATGAGACTATTAGAAGATTGGCAGTGGAGTCCAGTGGCTACACCCAAATGGTTAATTGGATTCTCAGATATTACCGCATTATTGTGGAGTCTGGCCCAGCAAGGAATTGTCGGTGTACATGGGCCATTGTTGACTACTTTAGCTGATGAGCCGGACTGGTCGATCGATCGAT
Organism: Chamaesiphon sp.; assembly: GCA_026786125.1. Lineage (GTDB taxonomy): Bacteria > Cyanobacteriota > Cyanobacteriia > Cyanobacteriales > Chamaesiphonaceae > Chamaesiphon. Next base: position 591 of record JAJAYU010000100.1, on the reverse strand, counting down.
TATTTGGGCTAGTCAGCGGACAACCACTCCCACCACTTGAGGGCGATAGCTGGGTGGGCGGAGTCGCTACTGGAAAATTGTTTCCCTGCAATCTTACTGTCGCAACTCATCTACTGGGCACTGCCTTTGAGCCAGATTTAACTGGTACAATCTTGGCGATCGAAGATGTCACAGAAGCTCCCTATCGGATTGATCGATTACTCACTCACTGGCGGCTCACTGGCGCACTCTCTAAAGTTGCTGGCATTGCCATTGGTAGATTTAGTCAATGTGACCCTCCAGCAGGTGTGCCAAGCTTTACAGTAGAAGAAGTCCTCCGAGATCGACTCACAGATCTCCAAATTCCCATCGTCGCCAATCTTCCCTTTGGACACGACGGCTGCAACGCCGCACTTCCTGTTGGTGCAATCGCAGTTTTAGACGGAAATACAGGCAAATTAAAGTGTGTTGGAAACTAGCTATTTTCCTGGTGTGTTGAGTTGTCTCCTGAAGGAGAATCTGAGTTGGGCATGTTGGGTTGTCTCCTCACGGAGAGGCTATTGCTAAGGCAAACGCTCCGCTAACGCCAACATTCTTCAACCCAACCTACAG
>JAJAYU010000099.1 GCA_026786125.1 Chamaesiphon sp. | reverse complement strand
GTCGTACGCGAAGAAGTCACCAAAGCTGAAGCTGAATCTAGAATCTCTGCTCTCAACGAACCCTATAAGTTAGAAATTCTCGCTGGATTGCAAGAACCAATTACCTTTTATCATCTCGCAGATAAATGGTGGGATTTGTGCGCGGGGCCACATGTAGAAAATACTGGAGATATTCATCCCAAAGCCTTTAAACTTGAAGCAGTGGCGGGTGCCTATTGGCGTGGGGATGAAACCAAAGCTCAACTCCAGCGGATCTACGGTACTGCTTGGGAAACTCCCGAACAGCTCACCGAATACGAACGCCGCAAGGAAGAAGCTCTCCGCCGCGATCACCGGAAACTCGGTAAAGAGTTAGGCTTATTTATCTTCTCAGAGTTGGTTGGCCCTGGTTTGCCATTATGGACACCAAAAGGGACAATTTTGCGGAGTACATTAGAAGACTTCCTTAAAAAAGAGCAAACTAAACGGGGATATTTACCTGTAGTTACGCCCCACATTGCGAAAACCGATCTATTCATGAAATCGGGACACAGGCAGAAATACAAAGAAGATATGTTCCCAATTATGGCGGACAATCTCGAAGATATTGCAGCGGATAATGGTTTTGTGATGAAGCCAATGAACTGTCCATTTCATATCCAAATCTATCAAAGCGAATTACGTTCTTACCGCGATTTACCAATCCGTTATGCCGAGTTTGGAACAGTTTATCGGTACGAGCAATCCGGTGAACTCGGTGGCTTAACTCGCGTGCGCGGCTTTACAGTCGATGATTCGCACCTGTTTGTGACTCCAGAACAATTGGATCAAGAGTTTTTAAATGTCGTCGATCTGATCCTCTCTGTATTCGAGAAACTGCGGCTGAAAAACTTTAAAGCGCGACTGAGTTTCCGCGATCCAGCTTCTGATAAGTATATCGGAACTGATGATGCTTGGAATAAAGCCGAAGGCGCAATTAGCCGCGCGGTTGAAAAGCTAGGGATGGATCATTTCATCGGTATCGGTGAAGCGGCTTTTTATGGCCCTAAACTCGATTTTATCTTTAGTGATGCACTCGATCGCGAGTGGCAATTGGGTACTGTTCAAGTAGATTATAATCTGCCCGAACGGTTTGAATTAGAATACATCGACGATCAGAGTAGTCGCCAGCGTCCCGTGATGATTCATCGCGCACCCTTCGGCTCTCTAGAACCGCTGATCGGGATTCTGATCGAAGAATATGCGGGAGATTTCCCGCTGTGGATGGCTCCTGTTCAGATGCGGTTAGTTCCTGTTGCTCAGGACTTTGCCCCCTTTGCCAAGGAAGTATGTGCGAAGTTACTCACCCTCGGCGTTCGTGCTGAGGTAGACAACAGCAACGAGCGATTGGGCAAGATGATTCGCAATGCTGAGAAGGAGAAAATCCCTGTGGTGGGCATCATTGGGGCTAAGGAAGTTGAAGACAACACAATTAGCATTCGGACTCGAATTGGCGGCGAATTAGGGGCAATTGGTGTTGATGAAGTGGTGAAGAGAGTGGTGGATTCGATCGCTGATTTTAGCGATTTCTAATCTGTTGGAAGTGAGACGGATTGAATTCGCATCACTCCAGTATCTGAATGAATGTTTGTTGAGCATCTAAAAATACTTGAATTGGCTTAGAGATTTTCACGGCGCACCAAGTATCATATTGAAATATCCGTTATGGCGTTCGCGTTCGCATTCGCGGTAGGGTCACGTTTGCATCAGCAATAGCCTCTCGATAGAGAAGAGATCACCCAACCCTAATTCAGTCATTATTCTGGAGACAATCAATTTACTTATGACCGATGCTGTAACCATTCAATCTGCCCCAGTAAGTAACTTAACACCGGAACAATTAATGTTGCAGGTAGAAAGTTGTGGGTTGGTTGCAGAAGAGATGCTCGCAAAACGGTATTCAATTCAGTCACTATTAGGTCGTGGCGGCTTTGGCGTGACATTTTTGGCTCGCAATATTCACTTGCCGGGACAGCCATTTTGCGTAGTCAAGAAATTCGCGCCGATCTTTATCGATCCTAAGCTAGTAGCGATCGCCCGCGACCAATTTGAATTGGAATCATTGATGCTCAGTCAGCTAGGTAGTCACGCTCAGGTGCCCACTTTGCTCGATTATTTTCAGATCGATCAGAATTATTATCTAGTTGAAGAGTATATTCCTGGCACTGTTTTATCACAGCTCGTCACTCACCAGCAGCAATTGACGGAACCAGAAGTTGAAAATTTTTTGACTCAGATGCTGCAACTGCTGGTGTACATTCATTCGCACCATTTGATTCATCGCGATATTAAGCCTCAGAATATTATTTTATGCCAAACCGATCGGCGGTTTGTGTTGGTAGATTTTGGTGCTGTCAAAGATCTATCTCCCATCGCTAGTCCAAACAAGCAGGCTGAATACAGCACTGCGGTTGGGACTCCAGGCTTTGCACCACCGGAACAGTTAGCAAACTATCCAGTCTATGCTAGCGATATCTACGCCCTGGGCATGACTTGTATTTATCTGCTCACAGGAAGAGAACCAAGTGAATTTTCGATCGATCCTCATACCTGCGAATTGATGTGGGCAGAGGATCTTGATATTAGTATCGGTTTGCTCGAAATCATCAATAAGATGACCCAGATGCCGCTGGCGGATCGATATCAGTCAGCAACACAGGTACTCACAGCCTTGGACAATCGATCGATCCGCGCCAAATTACGCGCTTACATGGATCAAAAACATGCAGTTGCCAAAGGTGAACATAGCGGCTCATTAGTTTATTATCCGGCGGTCGTAAATTGGGCGTTGGGCATAGAGTAAGCGATCATTCCCCTCTCAACTCTCAAAAATACTCACAGCACCATGCGCGTTCGATGATAAACTGAATCATAGCATTGCAAAATATTAAGAGTAGCCAACAAACTGTACCAATTTAGATAGGTGTCAGTAGTAAACAGTGATTTAGAATGTCGATCGAGAGTAGAAGCTCTAGTCCCGACGTTTGGTGCCCCACTGAGGGTAGCTAATCACTGAAAACTAAACAACTACTTAACCGAACTTGTTGCTACAACAGCAGATCGTCGATCTGGTTTGTTGCTCGAATCGCTATAGACAAAATCACACAATAATAAGTAGTAACGGCACATGGCTAGCACCGCAGAAAAAACAAACGTGGGTAAACTCACCCAAGTTATTGGTCCAGTTGTAGACGTAGAATTTACTGGTGGCAAGATGCCCCAGATTTATAGTGCCCTCAAGATCGAAGGCAAAAATGAAGCTGGACAAGATGTGTCAGTTACCTGCGAAGTTCAACAACTTCTCGGCGACAACCAAGTTCGTGCCGTTGCAATGAGTACCACCGATGGATTAGTTCGTGGGATGGACGTAATGGATTTGGGCGCACCTATTAGCGTACCAGTTGGTACAGCTACTTTAGGTCGGATTTTCAACGTCCTTGGTGAAGCTGTTGACCAACAAGGTCCAGTCGATACTGATGAAAGATCGCCAATTCACCGCGATGCTCCTAAATTAACTGAACTTGAAACCAAGCCTTCCGTCTTTGAAACCGGAATCAAAGTAATCGACTTGCTCACTCCTTATCGTCGGGGCGGCAAAATCGGCCTGTTCGGTGGTGCGGGTGTAGGCAAAACCGTGATCATGATGGAATTGATCAACAACATCGCGACCAATCACGGTGGTGTATCTGTATTTGGTGGTGTAGGCGAACGTACCCGCGAAGGAAACGATCTCTACAACGAAATGATGGAATCCGGCGTAATCGACAAAGAGAACCTCAGCAACTCCAAAATCGCGCTAGTCTATGGACAAATGAACGAGCCACCTGGAGCACGGATGCGGGTTGGGTTGGCAGCATTGACAATGGCGGAATACTTCCGTGATGTCAACAAGCAAGACGTACTGTTGTTCATCGACAACATTTTCCGGTTCGTTCAAGCTGGTTCCGAAGTATCGGCACTCTTAGGTCGGATGCCTTCTGCGGTAGGTTATCAGCCTACTCTGGGTACAGATATGGGTGACTTACAAGAGCGGATTACTTCGACTAAAGAAGGTTCGATCACTTCCGTTCAAGCGGTATATGTACCTGCGGATGACTTAACAGATCCAGCTCCAGCAACTACCTTTGCTCACTTGGACGGTACTACTGTACTCTCCCGTGGTCTAGCATCGAAAGGGATCTACCCAGCAGTAGATCCACTTGATTCTACCTCCACCATGCTCCAACCATCGATCGTTGGTGCTGACCACTACGACACTGCTCGTGCCGTCCAGTCTACCCTCCAACGTTACAAAGAATTGCAAGATATCATCGCGATTCTTGGTTTGGATGAATTAGCAGAGGAAGATCGTCTAATCGTTTCCCGCGCACGGAAAGTAGAACGCTTCCTCTCCCAACCCTTCTTCGTAGCTGAAGTATTCACCGGATCTCCTGGTAAATACGTCAAACTCGAAGACACCATCAAAGGCTTCAAAGCAATCCTGGCTGGTGAGATGGATGATTTACCAGAGCAAGCTTTTTACCTCGTTGGCGATATTGCTGAAGCACGCGCTAAGGGTGAGAAGCTGTTGAAAGGCTAGGGAAGAGTTGGGAGTTCGGAGTTGGGAGTTCGGAGTAATAAAGAAGAATGGAATAGCAATACTTTGTTCCGCACAAAGGTATATTCCTCTCTCCGAACTCCGAACTCCTAACTCCGAACTTCTCTCCCAACTCCTAACTCCCAACTCCCAACTATAAAAAATAAATATGACATTAACAGTAAGAGTAATTGCTCCCGACAAAACCGTCTGGGATGGCACGGCAGATGAAGTAATTTTACCTAGTACAACTGGTCAATTGGGTATTTTGACTGGTCACTCATCACTTTTGACTGCATTAGATACTGCGGTGATGCGGGTGAAAGCTGGCAAAGACAAATGGATTCCAATTGCTTTGATGGGTGTGTTTGCTGAAGTTGATAATAATGAAGTAACTGTACTAGTAAACGGTGCAGAACTGGGTGAGTCAATTAATAAAGAGCAAGCTCAAAAAGAATTGACTGAAGCTGAACAAAAAGTTGCTAGTACTCAGTCGGGTACTCGTCAAGAACAAATGCAAGCGACTAAAGCTTTTAAACGCGCTCGCGCTAGACTTCAAGCAGCAGGTTAGTTGATAATTGATACTTCTCTTCTCCTATCGGAGACGCTTCGCGAACGAGACGCTACGCGAACGGCTACGCAATGCCAAAGGCAAGGCTAACGCCAACAGTACAAGTAATTGATAATTGATAATTGATAGTTAATTAATAGTAAACCCTCTTAATCGATCGATTACGAGGGTTTTTTGTTTTAATTCGATCTAAAACTCATAGTCAGGATTGCCAACTTGGAAGACAGTTAAGCCAAGATTTCGCCACATTCTACAGACTTTTGGTCGATCGTCAATTATACCGATCGCGTTATATTTACCGTAGACATGGGCATAGTATAATTCTGACTTGAGCAGATCATCAGGTTGCTGATCGTCGGCGGGACGCATAAATAGATCTTGATACTTAATATTGTGTTGTTTTAACCAAGCAATAGTTAGATCGCGACAAACACTCGATCGACCAGAAAAGACGATAATCGATGTATCCTGTCCCAATTTTTCGACTAATTTAGCGACAGCGGGATTGAGTGCATCTTCATTGACTCGATCCCAGGCGAAGGGATGACGGGTATTATTAATGGCTAGAGTGCCATCGATATCGACGATGTAGCAATTCGGTAATTGGGGGTCAATTGCTGGAGCTGGATCTGGTGTATTCAGATAATCATAATACATCTGATCGATCGCTTGTTGCCCGACGGAATTAGGTCTGATTAGATCGCGGCGAATACATTCGGCTAACGACACATCAGTAAAATCTTGAATTACCAATGTGGCTTGATGCTGCTGGGCAAGTTCTGTGGCACGGCTAATGTGAACTGGATTGAGATTGGTATCCGACCAAATCACCGAATAACCCAGTGTAAAATAATGTGCTGTCAATAAATCTCTAACTTGAATAACTCGTTTTTCGCGCTTATTAGTGCTGCCAAGTTGAAGTCTGAGATCGTCTTTGCAGAGGTTGGCAGTTTCAGGATATTTTTGAATGTATTCTTTTGCCCAGGTGGTTTTACCGCTAGCGGGTAAGCCTTTCGTAAGGATTAATTTGAGCGCCATGTAGATCTATAAATAGGATTGAGATCGGAAGATCAAGATTCGATCGATTCTGATGAATTCGCACCATGTACTAGCATTAATAATGCACCCATTTGTTCTTGTCCATTGATCGCCAAATCACTATTGCACAAGTACAATCGATCGGATACCCGATGGAGCAAATCCCGTAAAATTCTGGCTAGCCGCTGTTCGTCGGTAGCTTGGGTATCAGCTTCTGTCCAAGGTTTGGCGATAGTTTGATCGGCAGAAATGTGCGCTTGAAGTAATAGATTAGCACCATAGAGGGTCGCGGCTCCACCTTCTGCCCATAGGGGTGAGCCGACATCTAGCCAAAAATGATAGGCGTGAGATCGCTTGCTGGCTCGATATTGGAAGATGTTGGAGAGGGTGACGGCTTGCTGCTGGGGCTGGAGTTGGGCGATGGGATAAGGATTCGCGCTGATTGTACCTTGGCGGAGTAGGAGGATGAATTGAGCGGTGATTTGATCGGCTGAATCGAGATATTCAGCGGGGCTGTGAGTGCGTTCGGCGACGAGCCAATAGTGTTGGGCTGTTTCCATCAGTTCTCGCAGGGCAGAAAGCCTGTCAAAGGGGAGATAACTACCCTGCTGGAAGAAATAGCTAATTGCATCTGTGAGTAAGTCTAGGGGCGATGGTTGTTGCTCCCTAATTCGTTCTAGCCAAGCGAGGATCCGATCGTAAGCTTGGGTAACAGTGGCACCGAGCCGATCCCAGCGGGGGAAATTTTGATAGGGTAGGAGGTGGGGCTGGGATAGAGCTGGTGCATAACAGTAGTCGGCGAGTAAGCCCGCTCGGACTGGATCGATCGATGTCAGCATTGGATTTTGGCAGGGATAAATCGGGCTGAGGGTGACGAGTAAGTCGGCAATTTCATCACGGCTGGTAAGCTGCCCTAAATTGGGATAGGTGAGTGCCATCAGGCTCAGGAGCGCGCGAACACCTGGATCGCTATTCAGGGGCAGTTGAGCATTAAGCGAAGCAATCGGAATCTGATGCTGGGCGAAAATATTGGTAATAGTCGATCGAGCAATGGCATCCAATCCAGGGGCGATAATTGCAATATCTCCAGGTGCGACTTTACCTGTAGTAATTAATTTGATCGCTTTTAGGGCTGTTTGTTTGAGCATTTCGCCACGGGTGCGAGTTTCGATCGATCTCACCCCTTCAGGCAGAACTGGTGGTAGCCCTGGATTGAGCATCGCTCTGACAATCTGATCGACACTGGTAGTAGTACTGGATTTACCCTTAAATAATGGAGTGGCGATCGAATCCAAATACACCAAGGCGCGAGGATCAGTATTAAGATCGATACATCTGGCTTTTAACCCCAGTAAATACTCAGGATCGGCACTCAAACCCAGGCGCACCATCCCATCGTGATTGTAAGTGAAAGCACACCAAACATCCGCATCAATTAAAACATCACAAATCTGTCGTCCAATCGCCGGATAATCATCCAGATCGTCAGCCAGTAGGGTCCAATATCGATCTCGTAACCGCCGTTGATATTCAGGATCGGGTAATAAATGCCGCCAGTATAGCTCCGTCATGATCCCATAAGTCAGCAACCCGCGATCGAGACACCAATCTCGCCACTCAGCCGCTAATGACTCCACGCAACTATAAACCTCACTACCTTCCCCAGATCCGAAACCTTGAAGTAGAATTTCTGGTAGAGATTCTAAAGGCGTGCAACCATAAGCAGCCAATTGGAGCAAATCCAAAATCCGCCGCACAAATCGATATTCAGAGGGGGCTATTTCCCGCCAATTAACCCGTGACAGAGCCGATTTCCACAACTTTGTCGCCAATTCCTGTTCCGTCTCAGGTCGCAATCTCAGGGGAAAATGAGCGGGTAAGTTTAATTTCTGAATCAGAAGAGGATAAAATAACAACACCTCTTCTTGAATAAAACCGATCGTCGTCTTCGCCAAAATTGGATACTTGCCATGAGTCTTGGCACTCAACCTATCCCCCAAATCTCGCTTACTATCATCATTACCCGCCAATACTAAGATCTTGGCATTCTGACGTGAATGTTCGCTTAGCACAGCTCGATCGTTCAACCACTGCCAAAATTGACCAACTAGCGCGTCCGTCTTGCCGCTGCGCGTCCCCCCCTCAATCCAAATTGCTTTACCCAACACCCTTTTAGCTCTCCCATTATTGATCTAACTACTATTCACCATCTACACGTCGGCTACGCTCAGTGCGAGCCATTCACTATTCGCTATGGAAAGTAAACTCGGTCAATTCTGGCGCAAAGCAAATCAGTGGTTTTATCGTACAGCCGATCGAGCATTGGATGAAGCTTACAAAGCAGCGTTGAAGATTAAAGCGATCGAAGACGAACATTTTGGTGGTGAACAGATCGTCATCTCCTCGGAATATTCTAACAATCAAGTCGCAGCTTATTTTCAGAACGATCTCAATAAGTACCTCAATATTGCCCGACTCCGACTCGCTGAATTTCAAACTAGCCGCACAGTTACGGGCAACAACTATCCCGAACAGCCAGACGCTCAACAATTTGAGGGTAGGGGCTTTAATGATATCAATTCCTATACTCAAGATATCGAATATGAAGCGCGAATCTTGGAGAAACTCAGCTTTATCGATGAGATCCTCACCCGCTATGCCAATAATACCCCACAGCTAGAGGATTTCACGCCTCAAAGATTGAGCTTCGGGGAACGGGCGATCGATCTGATTGCCCCGCCATTGCCAGTAGATCGATCGTCATTAATCGATCAAAATCGATCCGATCGGTTTATTGACACCGCTGCTGAGATCGTTGGGGGTAAGAATCGATCGGCAAATCGTCGCCAGTCCAACGATCTGCCCAATCCAACAGGTGAAAACATCAACAAAAGACCCTTCGTCGATCCATCCCTGATCTCTACCTTCCGGCGGATCCAGCAAGATCTCAACCCCAAAGCCGAAACCCAAGTCATCGCCAACTATCGCTTTAGTCAGGGCAAAACTAGATCCGCACTCAGATTTATCCTGATGCTGATCTTAGTTCCACTAATCGTCCAATATATCTCTAAGATCATCATAATTGGGCCAGCAGTCAATTTCTACCGTACTTATCATCAATCAGATGTGTTCCTCAATGTCAACCTTGAAAAAGAAGCATTCGAGGAAATGGAAATGTTTGAGAAGAAACTCAAATTCCAGCAAATGGTTCTGACTCCCAAGCTCAGTGACGAGCAGATCGAGGAAAAAATCACTAAAAAAGCTCAAGCAATCAAAACAGATTTTTACCGTCAAAGTGCTGAAGCGGTCAAAAACTGGTTTGCGGATATCTTGGCAGCGATCGCTTTTGGCTGGCTGATTACCCATATCAAGCAACAAATTACTATTCTCAAGAACTTCATTGATGAGCTAATCTCTGGACTCAGCGACTCAGCCAAAGCCTTTATCATCATCCTGCTCACCGATACCTTCGTCGGCTTTCACTCCCCCCACGGCTGGGAAATCATCCTCGCAGGCACCGCCAAACACCTCGGCATCCCCGAAAACCGCGAGTTCAATTCCCTGTTTATTGCCACATTCCCCGTCCTCATCGACACCATCTTCAAATACTGGATCTTCCGCTACCTCACCGGACAATCCCCATCCGCTGTCGCTACATATAAATCGATGAATGAGTAGCTGAGTAAATACAAGTAGCCCCCGCATGTAAATCCCCTCTTAGGGTGGTTTCGGACAAAGAAAGAAAATTCTTGTGCCTAGTCATCAGCCGCCCGTAGATAAATCACGGGCTACCCAAATTAAGTCCACTTAAGTGGACTTTAGCTATTAGCGGGTGATTAGTGACTAAGTACTGAGGTTTTTGTATTTTTTCTTTTTTGTCTGAAATTATCCTGCCTCATGATATCCCCTCTGAGGGGGGGGGTTTTAGTGCAAACCCTCTCTAGAAGGGGGTTTTGATCGTGATATCCGTACTATTCACAAGATATGTCAAAAATAGTTCGATCCGGGTGATAGGTTATCTGAAAGATGTGGGTAAGCTGAGGACACGAAGCAAACGAAACACCCCAACCCAACAAAAAGTACTTAAAATGAGAACTGAACTACAAGCTAAATTCCTCCAACACCTCAACAACAAAAAAAGCGAAAAAGGATTCACATTAGTAGAACTCCTAGTTGTAATTATTATCATCGGTATCTTGGCTGCAATTGCCCTACCTAACTTCCTCAACCAAGGTGCTAAAGCTAAACAAAGCGAAGCTAAACAGAACGTCGCTCTAGTTAACAAAACTCAAAACTCTTTCCGCGCTGAAAATACTTCTTTTGCAACTTCCTTTGATGTCTTAGCAATCGGTAGTGTTACTGGTGCTGGAACTGGTTCGACTACTAACTACAGCTACACAATTGCTGGTGGTGTTGAAACCTCTTCAGTATTTGCCAATCCAATTGATTTAGCCCTCAAAGGTTACACTGGCGGTGCTCAGCGTTTCAGCAACGCTGCCAGTCAGAGTGTAATTGGTACTGTAATGTGTGAAAAACTAGCTACTGGTGCTACTACTTCGACTGAACTTCCTTCTTTCCCCGCTGGTTCTACACCTC
>JAJAYU010000098.1 GCA_026786125.1 Chamaesiphon sp. | reverse complement strand
CCCCAGCGTTGTCCATCTTGCTGATAAATTGGTCGCGGGAGGTAAAGGGAAACTGATTGGTCATCCACAACCCCACCCGCTGCCAGTAAGCTAGATTCGAGACTTTACTCGCCCCCGTCGCCGACAGATAAGTCACCCGCGCATCAGCCAACCTGTCGATGAGATGGGTTCCCGCCAACGCTTGAGCCGAGGCTTTAGTCTGTCCCCGTTCGGTAGTTTCACCAGAGCAGTTGCCCATTAAATGCGCCTCATCGACACAAATCGCCCCATCAAAATCTTCGCCCACCCAGTCGATAATCTGCTCTACCCGCGATTTTTTGGTACCTTTGGCACCAGTTCTCAATCCGCCGAAGGTGACGAATAGGATTCCTTGAGTCAGTTTAATCGGTTCGCCCAACTTGAATTTAGAGAGCGCGACAACCTGTTCGGCATTTCCACCCAACCGCACCCAATCCCGTCTGGCATCTTCAATTAGCGGTTCGTTCTTGGAAATCCAAATCGCTCTTTTTCTACCCTCACACCAGTTGGAGAGAATAATCAGTGCAGCTTCAACACCTTTGCCTACGCCTGTAGAATCGCCGATAAAGTAGCCCTGACGGTGGTATCTGCCATCTACATCCTCTCCAGTGGCAAATACTACGGACTTATGCTCGGAAATCCGCCACTTGGTATCGAGTAATTGACTGTGCGCTGCGGTGGCATAAATTAATGCTTCAAGTTGCGCTTGCGAGGCTAAACCATCCTGTAATATCCGTGCGGGTAGCTTGACGGTACAGGTAGGATAAGTGGAGGTGACGGCTGCCATCGACACGGATTCGGCTAATGCGGTGGGATGGGGTGCAGAGCCAGGAATATCGATCGCACTGGGCTGATAGGGTTGATATACACCGTCGGTAAATACTGACTCTCGCGCTCCCACTTGCTGATATTGGAGTTCGACGATATCACCAAACTGGGTTTTAGGGATGACTGTGACGGTGGGTGCTGGCTGAACTGGTTTAATGACAATCTGCGCCTCAGTTGTCGTAACCGCATTCCCACCGAGTAACTGGAATAATGGCAGATTACCAAAAGGATTTGTGTGGACGCTGGCGAATAAGGGTAGAGCCAGGAGGAGAGAATCTGCGGTTGGTTCTACAGCTTCCACTATCGGCAACCGTTGTGGCACAACTAAATCGATAATCTCGCCGATTTCTTCAATTGACATGAGATAGTCAATTGATTGATGTGGCTCCAACCCATCTTCTACCTTGTCAAATACCAGCAGGCGGGTAGGCATAGTTGTGCCGTGATGCCTGTAAAAACTTCCATCCAGATACACCGACAGCCGTAATTTCGCGGGGAGGTTGGCAAAATAGTCGGGATGTTTGGCAGGAGATAACCAGTGAGCGACAATCGCCACCAATCTACCATTGGGTAATAATCGCAGTAGTGCCGATCTTAAATGCTTGAGACAGACATCGGGATTGCGTTTGGTGCTGGTGAGGCTCCGCGAAAACGGCGGATTCATCATGATTACTGACGGCTTAATCCGCTGTAACAGCATATCGTTGAGATATTCGGCATTGACTGAGTAACGTTCAGCCTGGGGGAAGATTTCGGCTAACAAATCGCGACGGGACTTCGAGAACTCGTTGAGAATAATGTGGGCGTGTTTAGTATTTTGATTGATACTGGTTCCTACTAATAAACCAGTTCCCGCTGATGGTTCGAGTAATATATCGGACGCAGTTACCATCGCAGCTTTGGCTACCAGCCAAGCTAGTTCCAGGGGTGAGGAGAATTGTTGTAAGTCGATTTGCTCTTGAGTTCTGACGCGATGATCTACTGTCAAATTCTGTAAACTTCGCAACTCGAATAGACTCAATTTCGGCTGTTGAAGTAGGTAACTTACCATCGCAGCTTCGATCGCATCTGTTGCCGATTTCCAATTCCAAGCACCGTTGGCACTACTGCCATACAAGTGATTCATCACCTCAGCAATTTGAGTTTGTCCCAATCGATAGCCAGCTTTTAATATTTCAGTAAATTCTCTAACTGGGCTAATTCTGGTAATAATTTGCATAAAAAAAGCCCGCAGATTTCTCTACGGGCAGTTGGTAAATATTAAATAATGACTAACTACTTTTCTGTTCCAATCCTCACCCAGCTCAAAAGCTAGGTACAACAATATAAATCAAGCAAACAGTTCGTACCAAATATCGAGAAATGCTTCCATTCTTGAAAAACTACGCTGTTCATATTTACCCCTTCTCAAATCGTGATAATATAGCCATGCTTCGATTAATCTAGACATAATTTATACCTGTGAGTTCGCACAAAGAAATACAAAAAGTCCCAGCGATTCAACAATCGCTGGGGCTTCAAATTCATTAAGCGAAGCATTGAAGCTAGGCAGCAACTAGTTCTGAGACTGTCTGAATGATCGGTCGGTCGTTCAAATCGATTAGATAATCAGCCGCCTTCTGTGCTTGACTTACAGCCCTAAAGAATGCCTTATCATCCTGCTTTAATCCAGTTAGCCATCCACCTAAATAGTTAGCATGGTGTTCTAAATCTTGCTCCATATATTCAGGGAATAGCCTGTCACAAACAAAGGCACTAGTTAATTCCGCCACCAATTCCTCAAACGCATAGATCTCATCTCCATGAGCAGCAGATTTCATCCCTTCGCGATTGAGTCTACTTTGATGTCCAGTGTCCTAACTCATGCACGGCGGTTGAATACGCTGCTTTGGCACTACTAAAGTTCTCAAATACTGGCAGCCTAATTTCATCCCGACTGGGGCTATAACAAGCTCGATTACCACCGTAAGTAATTACAGCCTGAGTATTGGTAATAAACCGATCGATCGTCAAAATCTGCTGGTCTGGATTATCTGGAGTATCATCGGCTAACTCTTGGATAAAGTCAACAATCTTCTTCTCTGATTCTGCATCATCGATACAATCGATCGAAAAGACACTGCTAAATTTGGAAAACTTGATTCGCTCTTTAGTAATTTCACCAGCATCATTTTCTGCCTCTTTCTCAGTGATACCTGCAAATTTAATCCAGGCAGACTTCGAGCCTTTCTTCACCTGCCAACCCTGCTCTTTGG
>JAJAYU010000097.1 GCA_026786125.1 Chamaesiphon sp. | reverse complement strand
TGATTGGGATGGATCTGGTATCGCCGTGGGAACGTTTGGTGCGGCTGACATTTGCGACCAGACCTGGGGCGGAAGCATTGTATTATTTATATGTAGAACCGATCGGTAAATACAGCAATCTCACCCTCACCGATGCGGATAATTTAATTATTACTACCGCACATCAGGTAACAAATAAGCAGTCTAGCGTCAGAACGATCGAAACGGGTAGACCTTATGAGGTACCGCCATCCTTGACGGATCCGATGCCAAATCTAGAGGAATCGATCGAACGGTGGATTGATCGTGTTAGTCTGATACCCGATAAGCTCAACCAGCGGCTGGTGCGGAGCTATCGCGGTTTGAGTACGATTTTGATGAATGAGCTAATTACCGCCGCTGGATTAGATCCGGTTCAAACTACCGATACATTAGCTCCCGCAGATTGGGAAAAGTTGTTTGAGTACTGGCAAATCTGGCTCAGAACCCTGACTCAAGTCGATGGCTATAGCTTCAATCCCCATCTGACTGACAATGGCTTCAGTGTGCTGGGATTGCGATGCCCTGAGCTTGCCGAAGGGGGCAATATCGGTACTCCCGTGGCTAGTGTAAATAGTGCGATCGAGACTTATTATAGCCGAATACTCGATCGAGAAGCATTTACCCAACTCAAACATCAACTCACCCAAAAATTGGGCACAATCCTCGCAAAACTACGAGTCAAAGCCAATACCTTCACAGCTAAACTCCAAGAATCTACAGGTGCAGATGAATATCGCACCAATGCTGATTTACTGATGTCATATCTGCAAGAATGGCAACCAGGGATGAAAGAAATCATCCTCAATGATTTTGAGACAGGTGAGCCAGTAAAAATCAAACTCGAACCTGAAAAGAATGCGATCCAAAATGCCCAATTTTTGTACAAACGTCACCAGAAATTAAAACGCGCCAAACTTGCAGTAGATCCATTACTTGCCGCAGTTCAATCAGAAATTGATTATCTAGAACAAGTCGAAGAAAGTGTGCTCCAGCTTCAAGAAGATGGCACTAATGATCTGCGAGAAATGCTCCAAACTCTATTAGAAATTAAGAAAGAGTTAATCGATACTGGCTACTTCCCTAATGCAGATCGATTAGCCAAAGCCGAACTAGCCGAAACCAAACCTCACTCATTAAGAACTCCCAGCGGATTTGAACTATTAATCGGCAGAAACAATCGTCAAAACGATAAACTCACATTTAAAACAGCAACAGAATACGATCTGTTGTTTCACGCTCAAGAAATCGCTGGTAGTCATGGCTTATTAAGAATCACCCCTGGCGCAGTAGCTGAGGAAGCAGATTTACAATTTACCGCCAATGCTGTCGCTTACTATAGTCGTTCTAGACAGAGCCAAGCTGTTCCTGTTGTCTATGCCGCGACTAAGCATGTCTATAAACCTAAGGGTGCAAAACCAGGGATGGTAATCTACAAGCACGAACAAATTATCTGGGGACATCCGCAGACTTTAAATATCGATCTAAATCCTTAACAATTTGGCAAAAGGATGTCCCACTAACAGCTACAATCAGATTTATCAGATGAGATATATTTAGGATATGAAATTCGAGTGGGACGATTTCAAAAACGAAATTAATATTGATAAACATGGCTTCGATTTTGCCGATGCATATCGGGTTTTTGACTCTCCGGTGGTAGTTGACATCGACAACAGCAGGGACTATGGTGAAGATCGATGGATTGGCACAGGAATGCTAGATGGACGCATCGTCGTTGTCATATTCACAGAACCAGATCGAGCAACGACTCGAATCATTTCCTTGAGAAAAGCACTCTCTGATGAAAGAAAATATTATGAGCAATACATCAAGAACGAACTGGGCTAAAATTGATGCAATGGCAGATAATGATATTGATATCTCAGATACTCCAGAGTTGACAGAAGAATTTTTCTTAAAGGCAAAGTTACGAATGCCTTCTACACCAATCTCTAAGGTTAGTGTTCCTATTGATTCAGAAACTTTGGATTGGTTTCGATCTAAGGGTGAAGAATCAGAACAACATATGGCTGCTGCACTGAAAATTTATGTAGCAGCCCAGCAAATGGCTGCGGGTATATCTCGATCGATCTAATCTAAATTAATATCAGAAGATCGAGATTTTAGACATCGGTGGTGTCTTGTTCAGCAACTTTGCCAAATAAATATCGATCGCCAATATACTTTAAAATTACCCTGCCTGACTTAGGATTGTCCCTTTCCACTATTGGTTTAACAACGACTCCTTCCCTACCGTGATTACCGCCAATCAGTGAATCACCATCAGATATTTGTTTGATAACTTCCAGCGAAAAAGCACCTTCATATATTAATGGTACTTGTTCGACTTGGTGTTTGTCGCACCAAGATTTAAAGATTGAATGATCAACATATTTACCATCCAACATCAAGTCGAAGGCTCGAAAATTCATTCTTTTCTGATTATAAGTATAAGCTTGAATTCCGTGCCCATAAACCTCACCATATAGAATAGCTTGTTTATATCCTTGAATTTGTAAATCCTCTAGTAATTTTTTGACACCGATTAATGTATGGGGAAACCAATAAGTATTCGTTACCATTTCGATTGTCTCTTCTGGTTCTTTGCGCCGTAAAGCTCTCGATCCAGCCATCATTGTTGGCTGTTCTCGATCATCATGCCAGATAAAACCAACTCTAGCATTAGTACCATGAATTTTTTCTGTTGCTACAACTGCTTCCCCTGTAGCTAACATCGTGGGGTAACTCCGCATATTTTCCAGGTTCGTATATTTAGGAAAATCAGGATCGTCACTGGCACCATCTCCAGCTTGTGCTTTAACTGGTGGATGGTATTTGATCGCACCATAAAATGCGGCTACATCTACGCCCAATTCCATCCCCGTTTCAGGCTGAACTACCAAGCCGAATGATGGTTCGCCGCGTAACTTAATCCGATGAACTACCAAAACTCGATCGCCATTAATATCAGTCTTTTCAACTAGATATGCACCAACATTTAATCTTTCTGAAACTTTTTTACTCAGAACAGTTCCTTGCTCAAAATAAATAATCAAATCCCCAGGTTGATGCACACCTTTTTTGACACACATTTGCCAACCTTGAACGGTAGCTAATTCCAGGGCATCCGCATTATGGTGAGGTTTAATTTCTAGAATTTCACAGACTTCTACTTTAATCGTACTCATAGTTAAGGTTGATAATCCCCACAATTTATCGCTGCCTCTGAACAGGCAATGTGGGGATTAATAGTACATTTGAGATGATGACTGTTGGTAAAATATTTGCACTTATGACAAGGAACCTGGTGCAATCGCTTGATCCTGCCAAACCCTGACTGGAGTTGACAGAAAACTGTCCATAAAATAGTCAGCGTCATCCCCCAAGCCAGAATAGAGCAAATTAAAATCATTGGATAATTACACTCCAAGTTAACAATTTTAATCGATCGAATTGACTAACCCTAAAATTGAGATAAATACTATCACCAGTAAGTACTCTAGCCAAATTGTTTAGCCAAATCGTCGGTTTTTGCTGCCATAATCAGATCATTGAGATGCAGTCCATTGACTGTATGCGTCCACCAAGTCACAGTGACTTTGCCCCATTCGGTGAGGAGTGCAGGATGATGTGCGGCGGCTTCGGCAATATCGCCTACTGTATTCGTAAAAGCAATCGCAGTTTTAAAGTCCTTAAATTTATAGACACGCTCGATCCGATCTTCGCCATTGACTTGATATTGGCACCAGTCAGGAATTTGTGGTTGAAATACGGCAATTTCAGCGGCGGTAATCGCCGCTTCGCCACCATGACAAGGAATACACTCTTGTTGTACTAGATCTGCCATGACTAATCTCTGCCTGAAAGCTACACTTAAAATCTAAGCAATTTCGCTGTTAAAAGCAACTAACTTAATTACAAAACTTAGAACTAAGTCCACTAATTTATGACTAAGATCGCTGACTTACGCAAAAACTATACCCAGGCTGGATTACTAAAATCAGATATTGTTGCTAATCCATTCGAGCAATTTAAGCTCTGGTTCGAGCAGGCGGTGGCTGCGGATATCTTGGAGCCAAATGCGATGACAGTGGCGACAGTAACAGCGGAGGGTAAACCTTCGGCGCGAATTGTGCTGCTAAAAGATTTTGACGATCAAGGCTTTGTATTTTACACCAATTACAATAGCCAAAAAGGTGTCGAACTCCAAAATTGTCCTCATGCCGCTCTAGTGTTCCTGTGGGGCGATTTGGAGCGTCAAGTCCGAATTGAGGGTAAGGTCGAGTTTGTGTCAGAATCAGAGGCTACAGGCTATTTTCACAGCCGTCCAGCTAGTAGTCAGCTCGGTGCTTGGGCTTCGGAGCAAAGTACCGTGATTGAAGATCGATCAATCCTCGAACAAAAACTCCAACAACTGGAAGTTGAATACCAAGATCGCCAAATTCCTAAACCGCCACACTGGGGCGGTGTAAGAGTTGTGCCCCAAGAAATAGAATTTTGGCAAGGTCGCCCCAGTCGGCTCCACGACAGGTTACGCTATCAATTAGTTGAGGGGAAATGGCAGATTGACAGGTTAGCACCTTGAATGGTGGATGGTGGATAAATTATTCCCCAGTCTCCCCGTCCCCCGTCTTAAGACTTCTGTTCCAATCCAAACCCGACTAAATTAATCACTGTCGGTACTTCCCCTGGTTGAGGGCGTTGATAGGTTACGATCGTGCGGAGGCGGGATGTGGGGGAGATTAGCCGCAACTGATCTACGGCGACCGATCGACTGTAATATGTGACAAGTTCTAGGGTTTGGCGACTGGGTAAGTAGGTAAATCGTCCAGTAATCGCCCCTGTTTCCGAATAACCTTCATCGCGGAGATAGAAGCCGCGAATTATTTCGGTAGTGTCGAGGACTTCAGCCGCCAATGGCATGGCTGGTGCCAGGGGATCGATCGCCAACAGATGGGGTGCAATAATTGATCTTTCAGGTACGAATAAAGCTTTAAGATTCATCGCCACTCGATCGCCTTTTTCGGATACGGTATTAAAACCGATCGTAAATCCTGGAAATCGATCAATCTCGCTCGAATCTGCAATACTCCCAAGCGGTAAGAAAGATGAAAAAATTTGAGATTTTTCTGCGGCTGCTAATGTGCCTACGTTAAATTCAGTATAGGAACGTTCAACCTCGTTGTGTAGAGGGTAATGATAAGTCCGCTCGGTTTTCCAGGTACCCACGCAAGCTGAAAAGAAGTCTTGAATTTCTAGCATTTAATTAATAATTAGCACCGCAATTGTTAGCAAAAGTTAAATGATTCAGCAGTAAGTCAACAAATATTGATTTAGTATCTAAGATTGGGCAAAGTTATTTTGGGATAAGAATGGAATCAATTCAACAACAAATTAGTGCGCTGACACACAAGATCGATCGAGTGTATCAGATGCTTGCGCGTGAAACCGCACGAGATTTAGATGCTCAGGTAGTTGGTGGCGAAGAGACATCGATCAAACATCTACTCAATCGTGAAGATGTCCAGCTCGTCGGCGGCAAAAATCGACGACTGCGGCAAGATAGCTCTAGTCACCACCGGAATGGCGATCTAGATCCGGCTAATAATTCTAATTATCGGCAAGATTCGACCGAATGGATCATTGCCCAGCAAGATATTTTGATTGATAGTAGCGGTGTAGAAATTAGTCACCGCCAGATCAAAGAGCAAGATTTGGCTCCGCAAATTCAAATTCAGCGACTCACAGCCCAACTAACTGCTGCTTACAATCGGATCGCGGCTCTAGAAGAACAGTTATTAGCCAACCGTTGGAAGTAGTTTTTGGTTCTGGCTACTGAAGTGTTCGGGTCAGCTTAGATAATTGGGTATTATAGGCATAACAACTTACACAACCCGATTCGATGAAGAAGCATAAAATTTTAGTTACTGGTGGTGCCGGATACATTGGCTCTCACACGATCAAACAATTAGGTGAAGCTGGCTACGATATTGTTGTTTACGACAATCTCTCAACGGGGAATACCAAAAATATTACTTATGGTAAATTAGTTGTAGGTGATTTAGCCGATCGACAGCAGCTCACACAAGTTTTCGCCGAACACGATTTTGATGCAGTTTTACACTTCGCAGCAAGTATTTCTGTGCCTGAGTCCGTGCTCAAGCCGCTGGATTATTATAGTAATAACACTGCTAATGCCCTAAATCTGCTCCACTGCTGCCAGCAATTTGGAGTCAATAAATTCATATTTTCCAGTACTGCGGCGGTATATGGACAGCCAACCGCCAATCCAATTACCGAAGCTACGATCCCTGAACCCCTCAATCCTTACGGTAGCTCCAAGTTAATGAGCGAACGGATTATTCGGGACTACGCCCTGGCATCCGATCTCAAATATGTGATCCTGCGGTACTTTAACGTCGCTGGTGCGGAAGTTTCTGGTAGCTTGGGCAAAACGCAGCCAGCGCACCACCTGATTGCCGCTGCTTGTGATGCTGCACTGGGTAAAATTTCCCAGATGAGTATCTTTGGGACTGATTTTGACACACCAGATGGGACAGGGATTCGGGACTATATCCATGTGGACGATTTGGCGAGAGCGCATCTGGACGCACTAATCTATCTCGATCAATCTGATGCTACCAGTCAGATCCTCAATTGTGGCTATGGACAGGGCTACAGCGTCCGTCAAGTGATCGAAAAGGTCAAACAGATCTCCGGTGTTGATTTTACGGTGATCGAGGCTGCACGACGGGCTGGAGACCCTGCCTGTGTGATTGCTGGAGCCGATCTAATTACCGAAATCCTCGGTTGGAAACCTCGGTTCAACGACCTCGATTTAATTGTGCAAACAGCTTTGGCTTGGGAAAAACACCTAGTTGCCAATCCTCAACCAGTCAAACAATTGATCTGTTAACGATCTAAATCACAAAATATCCGATTGTGCAACATGAATTAGGCTGAATTTACTGTAGAGTTACCAATTAAGCTGCATCTACACTGAAATCTTCATCATGGTATCAACCCCACAACGGGAAAGCACCTTCCCGCCAGTCGAACCTCAAGTCGATCCCCACACTCTCGCCCAGATGGGAATTGCCATGCTGATCGATCTTGCCCAGCGAGGCGAAATCAATCCTTGGGATGTTAAAGTAATCGATGCGATCGATCTACATTTGAGTAAACTCCCACTCCAAGCTGACGCAACTCTCGCCCACAAACAAGCCAATCTTTCCCAGTCAGGACAAGCGTTCTTATGGGCGGCAATGCTGGTTTTACTCAAAGCCCAAAGTCTCGAGCAGAGCCAATCTCAAGCCGAAGACTTTGACTTTATCGAAGAAGATCTGGACTTTGAAATGATTACCACATCTGGATTGCCGCGTAATTTAGAAAAACATATTCGTCGCCGTCTCAGTTCTCCCCCACCCAAAACTCGTCCGGTTACACTCCAAGATCTGATCCAGCAACTCCGCCAAATTGCTGATAAAATTGCCGAACCTAAAGTGCGCCGCCGTGCCCTCAAGGGTAAAGCAATGTCCGTCAAGCAAGCCACAGAAACAATCGCCGGACTAGCTCACGATGAGAATCTGACCGAAATGGCGGCACTCGTCGCCGACTTTCTAGTCACCTATACCAGCGAAACAGATTTTTGGACGCTAGAAGACTTAGTAGATCTGTGGTCTGCCAAATTCCCCCCCGCGCCAGGACAAGTTTTTGGGGCAAATCACGATCGAGTGGGTGTTTTCTGGGCACTATTACTATTATCGGCTCAATCTAAAGTTGAGCTAGAACAAGCCGAATTTTATCAAACTCTTAAAATTCGACGACTGCATCAAGAATCGGTAGACATGAACTAACAATCCACTCAAAAGGGGGATCTGACTGGTACAGGTGATAATCGATCGCTGTTACAGTAGATATAACAGTTACCAATGGGGTTAGAATATCATCACATTGGCGATTGCTATAAAACAGAGATTTTAAGCATATAAGATTTAATATGAAAGCAATGATTTTAGCCGCTGGTAAAGGTACCCGCGTGCAACCAATTACCTATACCATTCCCAAACCCCTGATTCCGATTCTACATAAGCCAGTCATGGAGTTTTTGGTGGATTTGCTCAAGCAGCATGACTTCACCGAAATCATGGTCAATGTCAGCCATCTTGCCAAGGAAATCGAAAGTTATTTCCACGATGGGCAGAGATTTGGGGTGCAAATTGCCTATTCATTTGAAGGGACAATTCGTGAGGATGGCGAACTCGAAGGACAAGCGATGGGTTCGGCTGGCGGGATGCGGCGAATTCAGGATTTCTATCCCTTCTTTGATGATACCTTCGTGGTGTTGTGTGGTGATGCCCTGATCGATCTCGACCTCACTGCTGCGGTAAAGTGGCATCGAGAGAAAGGTTCTCTAGCAACTATTGTGACTAAATCTGTACCCCGTGAAGAGGTTTCTAGTTATGGGGTAGTTGTAACTGATGAGGATGGCAGAGTCCAAGCCTTCCAAGAGAAACCAACTGTAGCAGAAGCCCTTAGTACAAATATCAACACAGGTATTTACATCTTTGAGCCAGAAGTATTTAATTACATTCCTTCTGAAGTCGAGTATGACATCGGTGGTCAATTGTTCCCGAAATTGGTCGAAATCGACGCTCCCTTCTACGCCATCCCGATGGATTTTGAATGGGTAGATATTGGTAAAGTCCCAGACTATTGGCGGGCGATTCGCGGTGTGCTGCTG
>JAJAYU010000096.1 GCA_026786125.1 Chamaesiphon sp. | reverse complement strand
TATTCAAGAAGCCGGGGATATGTCTCGACAAATAAATCGATCTAAGTAGCAATTTTATCGATCGATGTGCAATGATTTAACGATCGATCTAAATCAAATTTTCCTTAAAGAAACTTAATTACGAATTATTAAAATAAAATATATGTCTACATCATTACGTGATCAACAACATCCCCTCATCCGACAATTAGCAGATCGGATCGAAAGTACCTGGCAAGAACATCTGAGCCTGTCACCCTATCAAATTCCCCACGATCTCGGCTATGTCGAAGGGTGCCTCGAAGGCGAACGCCTCGTGATCGAAAATCGCTGTCACCAAACCTCCCAATTTCGGAAAATCCACCTGGAACTTGCACAAGTTGGCAAAAACTTAGACATCCTTCACTGTGTGATGTTTCCCAATCCAGATTACGATTTGCCGATTTTCGGGGCGGATATTGTCTGTGGGAGAGGTACCATCAGTGCCGCAATTGTTGATTTGTCGCCAGTGAATCGCGATCGATCGCTACCTGTGAGCTACCAACGCGCCTTGTTTGAATTACCCGCTGCCAACTTCTCCCAAGTGCGGGAATTACCAGCCTGGGGCGATATTTTCTCTGATTATTGCTTATTTATCCGTCCGACAGATGCAACGGAGGAAGCAGCGTTTCTGGAGTATGTGCTATCGATGCTATCAATTCATTGCCAAGTTGCCAGCCAAACTCAGCCAGCTACCTCTGCGCCAGAAATTGCGACTATTTTAGCAGGACAGAAGTATTATTGCGATCGACAACAGCAGAATGATAAAACCCGCCGCGTGTTGGAAAAATCCTTCGGGACTGAATGGGCCGATCGATATATGACTACAATGTTATTTGATTATGCTACCGAAGTTGTGGCTTGTTAAATTAATTGATAATTGATAATTGTTGGCGGAGCCTCTCCGGATCAGAATAGTTGATAGTGATAGCTTCCAATTTTCAACTGAATTGAAGTCGCGCCAAGCGATGGCGGATTCGCTGGGCGAGTTCGCCGCCCATCATCGGCTTGCATAAATAATCATCTGCACCGACATTAAATGCTTCTTGCTGTGAGATCGAGTCTTTGCTGACACTCAGAAACAAAATTGGCAATCGTTGCCAGTTGGGATCACTACGCAGGACTTGGCAGAGTTCTAAGCCGTTGATTTCGGGCATTTGGATGTCCAAAACTAGCGCGTCGGGTTGCACTGATTGTAATACGTTCCAAAACTGTTGCGGATCGGCGAGGGTAGTTATTTTCAGCCCCCACGGTTGTAATAATTTGGGGACGGTGCGGAGCCAATCGAGATCATCATCGACTACCATTACTTTTGGAGTGGTGGTAATTAATGGAATTAGAGATACTGCAGTGGTGAAAATTTGCTCGGTTGTTAGATTAGCTGTACAAAGGAATTTCCCTCCATGTCTGACTACGGCTAATCGATCAATTAATTCATCGCGATCACTCAATACTAATATAGCTTGATCGTACAAACGCAAATGAACGTTATGGAGAAAGCCTAATATAGAGCTAGATTCTCGCAGATTGACTAGTATTAAAGCGGGTAAATTAGGATTGGAGTTGCTGAAAAGATATCGATCGGCAGCCTCAATCGTTGATAATGAGATCGTGCGATAGCCGTGATTGTCAGCGATATCTGTTAAGGATTGGATTGAGTTCTGATCGATATCGATGAGTAATAATAAGGATAAACCTGGATGGGGGCTATCTATTTTTTGACTAGGCGAATTTACTTCTATATCCCTAAATAGTTCGCTGAGATAAGTTTGTAATGTTAATGATTCAGTAGGAGATAATAAGATTGATCGATTTAATAATCTTTCCATCTGACGGGCGATGTTCATCGCTGAAGTCAAGGAAAACACTCCCAATGTTCCTACTAGTTTATGAGCTTTTTGGTGTGCTTGTTGTTGTTCGGGATATGTGCATGTTTCTAATAATAATTGATCGACTATCGCCGCAATTTTGCTTAAAATTTCTAGGCATTGAGGTTTTGTCTGTACCCATGTTTCTTGAAGGAAGGCTAAATATTCTGTTTGTTGTTGATGCGAATGTATTGGCTGCGAATTATCATTAGAGGAAATTAGTGACTGAGGTGAATTCTGTGACGATGTGAGATAATAACCTCGTCCATGAATAGTCCCAATAAAATCATGGGGCGCGCCAGCAGATTGGAGTTTGTGGCGAAGTCTCCGTAAATGTGATCGAACAGTTGCTTCTGCTGGAAAATCATCAGATGACCACAACCTATCGATAATTTCGTCATTACTAAAAACGCGATAACTATCTCTTAGAAATAGTTCTAATAGATCGTATTCTTTAGTAGTTAGAGTTAATGCTTGCCCATTATAATTGACTTCACAACTAATCGGATTGAGCATTAGATCGCCCCAACTTAATAGCGGCAAAGGATTTGTACTACCTCGCCTCAATAGCGCACGCACTCGCGCTGTCAGTTCGGCAATATCGAAAGGTTTAACTACATAATCATCCGCTCCCGCATCTAAACCTTGAACTTTGATAGTGGTATTATATTGGGACGTTAACAGCAAAATTGGTGTTGTATAACCAGCCCCCCGTAACTTTTTGCAGAGACTAATCCCATCCAATTTGGGCAGCATAATATCTAAGACGATCGTATCATAATCAAAGGTAGATGCATAAGTCCAACCCATTTCACCATCTTTGACTACATCAACAATATGATGTTGAGAACTCAGGCTCCGAGTTAATAGTGCGATTAAAGCATCATCATCTTCTATTAATAGAATTTTCATGTTTCCCATACCGCATTTTGTAAAACAACACGCCATCCATCTGGATCTTCAAATGTTGCTCCATTAATATCCCAATACGGATTATAAGATGGCACAGTTTCATAGCTAATACTGTTCATTTGAATTACCGCAAGCTCCCATTCTGATCGATCTGGAAGATAAAAAACAATTAAATTATCTTTAGTGGGATCTCGACCGATAAAATGCCCTTGTTGATGTATGAATTCAAATTGATAAATTTCGCTTGGTAGCCCAACCATGACACCATCAAAACCTTCGTGATGTTCAAATTGATCGAGAATTTGCAATCCTAAACCATCCGTATAAAATCGGACAACTTCATCCAATTTATCTGTTGGGCGCGCAATTCGCAAAGTCTTAGTTCGGAGCATAATTTCTTATTTTTACCAATTAAGAATTTTGGAGATTCGCTCAGGTAAATCCAAAGAATTAAAAGGTTTGGTAATTACTCCGCTGACACCGAGATCGTTGAACTGCTTTTTTTCAGCCGTTTGGGCTTTAGCTGTCAAAAATATCACGGGAATTCCGGCAGTAATATGATTGGCTTGCAATTCCTTGAACGTCGCAATTCCATCCATTTCTGGCATCATGACATCGAGCAAAATTGCGTCAGGAAGTTCTCTTTTGGCAGTATCGATACCCATCCTGCCGTCACTAGCCGATAAAACCTCCCATCCCGCCACCATATGAATGCCAAATTTGATCACTATTTGAATAGACTCTTCATCATCGATCGTTAATAAACGTTTATTTTTCATGGCGAGGTAATGTGAAGGAGAAGGTACTACCCGCACCCAAGGTACTATCTACCCAGATTTTACCCCCGTGTTGTTCAATAATTTTGCGACAAATTGTTAAGCCCAAGCCCGTGCCGCCTTTTTTGCGAGAATCAGAAGAGTCAACCTGTTGGAATCGCTCAAAAATAGTTTCTAATTTATTGTCGGGGATGCCTTGCCCTTCATCCCGGACTTGAAATAAGATCTCAATCGGTACTGCTCCCAATTCGGCTACTTTTGCGGCTTTAGATTTAGTCGATTTTCGACCCTTTGAAGGGGGGGCAGGCGGCTGTGCTCTAGGTTCTACCGTCAACCAGACGTTGCCACCAGGAGATGAAAATTTGATGGCATTACTGATTAAATTAGTTAATGCCTGAACGATATAATCAGCATCTACCCAGAGCTGAATATCTAAAGGTTGATTGACGAGGGTAATCTCGTGCTGTTGCGCCATTGCTTGCATCGTATCTACGGCTTGAATCATTAACTCAGTTGCTGTACAAGCTTGTTTTTCCATCGTCACTGCTCCAGATACGATACGCTGGAGATCCAGCACGCTATTGACTAGACGTACCAAGCGTTCGGTGTTTTCATCGGCAATTTCCAGGAATTGTTGTCCGTCTTTGGTGAGAACTCCGAGCCTTCCAGTCACCAGGATTTTTAAGGCACTGTGAAGGGATGTCAGGGGTGTCCGAAGTTCGTGGCTGACGACGGATATAAACTCATCCTTCATTCGTTCGATCGCTTTTCGATCGCTAATATCGCTTGTCAGGGCAAAGAAACCACTGATGCGTTCGTCGCCATCGATGTGGGGAATATAGTTAACACTAACCGATCGAGTCGTCCCATCGTGAAGCTGAATTTCATTTTCGTAGGTGACAACATTCCCTGCCAGCGCTTGATGAATATGGGGCTGCATTCGTGGGTAACAATCTTCCCCCCAAACTTCGCGCATTGATACGCCGTGGATTTTCGGTAGGGATTTTCCCAGCCAATCGGTGTATGCTTGGTTGTTAAATTGATAGCATTCTTGATCGTCTACATAAGCGATTAACACTGGGAGCGCGTTGGTAATTAAGCGCAATTGCTCCTCACTTTGACGAAGAGCGATTTCGATTTGTTGGCGATCAATTATTTCCTGTTGCAAGCTGGAATTTACCGCTTGGAGTTCCGCCGTCCGCTCGGCTACAACTGTCTCTAATTGCCCCCACAGCTCTCCTTGTGCCAAAGCGATGCTAATCTGATCGGCGAGCTGTTGCATCAGTTCTAGCTCAAAGTCAGCCCATTTGCGGGGTTGATCGCATTGATGAGCAATTAACAATCCCCAGATCGCAGTTTGTGGCGGCGATGTTTGCGGCGGGTGGACGTTCAAACTATGTAAAATCGGTACGATTAATTTAGCTTTCACCTCAAATTGCTCGACAAATTCTAGTAAACAACCAGCGACTTCGGCTTGGGGATCTTGCACATCTGCTACCGCCCGCACTCGCCCTTTTGCGTAGAGCTGTTGGTACTCAGTGGGAAATACTTCCTCTGGAAATTCCATGCCTAAAATTGCGGTATATTCTGGTAAGACCGCTTCACTAATCGGTTTCCCCGTACCATCGGGAAGTACTTGATAGATTAATACTCGATCGGCTTGTAATACTTGCTGTATCTCAGTGACAATCGTGCGAAGGATTTCTTTTAACTGTAATGACTGTCTAATTTTGAAGGTAATTTCCGCAAACAACTCTACCCGTTGCTGATCGCTTTTTGGAAATGGGAAGGTTGGCTGTTTTACTTTTGTGGAAATTGCTGTAGATTTGCGTTTTGATGGTTTAGCATGTTTACCTGTCATTTTACTAGAAACCAGGCTTTGGAAGTATCAACTCTATATATCACTAATATTAACACGATCAAGGTTCACAATTTAATTAACTGTTGAGAATCTTTACCACACTTATTAGATCTTTTTCATGGAACTTCGCCATTTACGTTATTTTAGTACTGTTGCTACCGAATTACACTTTGGACGAGCAGCAGAAAAATTACATATTGCCCAACCACCATTGAGCAAGCAAATTAAAGATCTAGAGGTAGAATTAGGATTTGAATTATTTGCTAGAACAAAAAGATCGGTTGCACTTACTCCCGCTGGGCAAGCATTTTTAGTGGAAGTAACTCAAATCTTTCAAAAACTAGATCGGGCGATCGATATTGGGCGAAAAACTAGTCGGGGTGAACTCGGACAAATCTCGATCGGCTTTGTTGGTTCGGCGACTTATAATATTTTACCAGTGATGCTCCAACAGTTTCACGATCGCTATCCTCATGTTCGGATTGAGCTGCA
Source organism: Chamaesiphon sp. (assembly GCA_026786125.1). Taxonomy (GTDB): domain Bacteria; phylum Cyanobacteriota; class Cyanobacteriia; order Cyanobacteriales; family Chamaesiphonaceae; genus Chamaesiphon. The sequence goes on along the minus strand of JAJAYU010000096.1, from coordinate 2,577 downwards.
TGAATTGACTACCGATCGACAGTTAATTTGGTTGCGGGAAGGTAGAATCGATATTGGGCTAATCCGTCCACCAGTGATAGATACAGATCTTGGCAGTCAGGTAATTTTTCAAGAGTCATTAGTTGTTGCTTTGCCAACAAATCATCACCTAGCAGTACTAAATAAGATTGAGCTTTCATCATTAGCAGCAGAGCGATTTATTTTATTTCCCCGTCAACTTGCACCAGGATTATATGATCCAATTATTGCGATTTGTCAGGCGGCTGGGTTTAGTCCCCAGGTAGTTCAAGAATGTATTCAGATGCAGACGATCGTGAGTTTAGTATCGGCGAATATGGGCGTATCAATCCTACCAGAATCGATTCAAGAAGCTCAACGTCAGGGGGTAGTCTACAAACCGATTGCGGCAGCTTCAGGCACAGATAAACTAGCCACAATAGCAATCATCTGGAGGCTAAATGATGATTTGCAGACCATCAACAGATTACTAGAAATAGTACTAAATTAATGTGCTTATCTAATTATCTATTAGTAAGTACCAACGTCCTGCATATGATTTTGGTTCTCCCTTACTTTGATATTGAATTGAAATTAAATCTTCGGTTTTTTTGGCAATACCCTGCCGATCAATATAATTACCTGTTATTTTTGCCTTCCATAGATTAGGTGTGAATTTATCATATTCAATTTGTCTGTTTTGGATTTTATGCCCCCCAATTTTGCGAATTTTAGCTGCGATTTCTCTAGTTTGACTTGAATCTTTATCTGCTAATTGCAACAGCGAATTCTCGCTTTTATTTTCCAATGCTGTTAAATATTGTTCAACAACTTTTTCTGGAGTAGGCGCGCCACGTTTGTTGGCACTACATGAATACAAGGACAGCACCATACATCCAAGTCCAACTATTAAGATTGATCGCAATCTAATCGAAAATTGATTAGCTAGTGTTACTGTTTGCATCTCAAATATTTTACCCTGACAATAATGGTTCGATCTAGATGAAAATACTCAGATATTTTTCACTTTCTTTTTAAGATTTTTACTTCGTTATCGGTGAGATCGCGCCATGATCCTAATGATAACCCTTCGAGGGATAATGACCCGATCGTCACTCGAACTAATCTTAATGTCGGAAAACCGACGGCTGCTGTCATTCGGCGGACTTGGCGATTTTTACCTTCGGTTAATGTTAGTTCGAGCCAAGCGGTGGGGATATTTTGGCGATCGCGAATTGGTGGATCTCGTGGTGGTAAAGTTGGCTCAGTTGGTAATAATTTAACTCGTGCTGGTTTAGTGAGGTAGTCCTGCACCTTGACACCAGTGGCTAGTTTTTCTAGGGCGATCTGATCAGGGATTTGCTCTACCTGCACCCAATAAGTGCGTGGATGCCCATACTTGGGGTCGCTGAGTCGATGTTGCAGTCTCCCATCATCTGTCAGCAATACCAATCCCTCGCTATCCCAATCCAATCTCCCCACGGGATAAACGTCGGGGACGGGAACGTAGTCTTTAAGTGTCTGTCTGCCGCCTTCGTCGGTAAATTGACTCAGGACACCGTAGGGTTTGTAGAAAAGAATGTAACGCAAATTGGTGAATGGTGAATGGTGAATGGTGGATAGAAATAAAGTGCATATTAGTGAATGGTGAATAGTGGAAATAGAGGAAGAAAAAGGACGCAAGCGTCCAAATTCACCATCCACCATCCACCATTCACTATTCACCATCCTGTACTTCATCGGCGAAACTGACTGTCTGCGTAAATTCAAAGGGTCCGGCGATCGATCCCCAGACTCGTTCGTCGGTTTCCATATCCAGACCTCGATCGAGGCTAATTAGCTGCTGGGGACTGATTTCAAAGCTATTGTCTAGATAGGTATCTTTGCCATTCCGAAACACTTTACAGCCTTTTCCAGGCTCGACGTAGCCCTTAAATGTGCTGCCCGTCCACTCAGTAACCATAGTGCAACCAGACATTTTGATGATTTTATCGCGGGTGAGTTGGTGGAGGAGTTCGGGTTTACGGGCGGCTCCATGAAATTCGGCTTCGGGTTCGATCGTATAGTGTTCGATTTCGATTTTGTCGTTGACTATGACAAACTTCAATACCCGCAATCGGTAAGGATTGTGGAGCTGGAAATCATAAGCCTGTTCGAGAAATAGACTCACTCCATCCATCAGTGCGTAGGGTAGTGGACGCATACAGACCCGAATGTGGGCGAAAAATGGTGGATTTTCAAATGCTTGCGCTTGATTGCTAAAATCTCCCGCCATCCAGCGTGCCAGGGTCGGAATATCTGTAGAATGAGTCATGGTCACAGGTCGGATGTTTAGTTATGATCGATTTTACTTGGATTCGATGATTTATGACCGAAAACTTACGACCAGAATGGCTACAAGGGATTGCCGAGTTCAATGCTGGGGAATATTATGCTTGTCATGATACCCTCGAAGCGTTGTGGATGGACTCGATCGATCCAGACAAGAAATTTTATCAAGGTGTGTTGCAAATAGCCGTAGCTTGCTATCATCTCCACAATCGCAACTGGCGTGGTGCGGTAACTTTGCTGGGAGAGGGG